>JBLFXU010000165.1:0-6857 GCA_047609575.1 Bacteroidia bacterium
ACCACCCACCAGCACGGCAAATAGTAGTGCATACAAACCCAATTCTGCGGTCACGGGCAATCCTGCAGCAATTAACTCGTTGACCGATCGCCCGGGGTATTTAAATGACGGCCCAAGATCCCCCTGCACCAGGTCAGCCAGGTAGGCACCGTATTGACTGAGCATCGGTTGGTCCAGACGGTACTGTGCCTCAAGCGCTGCCTTTACCTCTGGCATTACTGCTTTTTCGCTCGCGAAGGGTCCGCCCGGTGCTAGTCGAACGAGAAAGAAGGTGACGGAAATGACGACTAGTAGAACAGGGATGGCCTGTAACAGTCGCAGTGCGATAAAGCGGCCCATCAGGGCAGTACCTCCTGAGCGTTTTCCAGATAAACGTATTTAAAGTTCAGTGAAGCCATGAGATTCGAGGGCAGCCCTTTAACGCTGTGGTGTATTAGGTGATTGCTGGTGTATGTGTAGATGGGAATGATGGGCATATGTGCCATCAGTAGTGATTCGGCGCGGTGAAAAATCTCGAAGCGTTCTTCCCTGGATTTGGCTTTGGGCGCCTGCCTGAGGATCATGTCATCGAAATCTGGATCGCAGAAACCAGTGTTGTTATTACCGCCCTCACAAAGAAACAGGTCCAGAAAATTGTTCGGATCTACATAGTCTCCGATCCAGCCTCTACGGGCCATCTGAAAGTTCATTTGATCAACTGAGTCCAGATACACTTTCCATTCCTGATTCGTCAGCGTTACGTCGATATTGAGAGCTTCTTTCCACATTTGCTGTAGAGCAACTGCGACTTTTCGATGACTTTCACTGGTGTTGTAAACCAGTTCCAATCCTGGCCAACCTGAACCATTGGGATAACCGGCGGCAGCGAGCTCTTCTTTTGCAGTGTCTACATCAAACGCAAAAATTTTCGGGGGCTGATAGCCCAGCGTACCGGGCGGGGTGATGCTGTATGCGGAAAAATTGACGCCATGTAATACCGAGCGCATCAGCTTGTCGCGATCGACGGCTAGTGCGAGCGCTCGCCGTACGCGGAGATCATTCACGGGGGGCTTGTTGGTGTTTAGTAGATAAAAATAGGTGCCCAGATAAGGCGCATTGCGATAGGGGCTGTCGGGCATGGCGCGGTAGACCGGTATTTTGTCCAGCGGAATGGCATCCGTGTAGTGCAGCTGACCGGCTCTGAACATGCGCTCTTCGGTGGTAATATTCTCGGTTGGATAAAACACAATGGCGTTGAGCTTAACGGCGTCTCGGTCCCAGTAGGTGCTACTTTTTTCTACGCGGATGCGCCTGTGTAGCTGCCAATCGGTCAGGGTAAACGCACCGTTACCGACGATATTGTTTACCCGTGTCCATTTTGTAAACCTATCTGTGGATGCACCAAATCTCTCTATCGTGGAGCGATGTAGGGCAAACGTGCTGTAGTGATCCATTAGCTGGATAAAGTAGGGCGTGGGCGCGTTGAGTGTTACCTGTAGAGTCTGTGCATCAATGGCCTTTACGCCCACCTGGGAAAAGTCTTGCAGCTTGCCAGTGGCGTAAGCCGCTGCATTTTTAACCGGGTACAGCATATAGGCGTTTTGATTGCCCATGGTGGGGCTTAGTGCCCTTTGCCACGACCAGACATAGTCGCTAGCGCCCATGGCATCGCCATTGGACCACCTCGCCTCGGAGTTGAGGTAAAAAGTGACGGTCAGGCCATCACTACTGATTTCCCAGCGTTGCGCAACACCGGGTTCGGGTTCCAGTGTGTAGGGGTTTTTGACTACCAGCCCTTCGAAGATGGCGCGGATGATGTGGTCTTCGGGCAGGCCGGTGACCACGTGCGGATCCAGTCCCTGTGGTTCGGTAGCATTGCCGAAGTGCAATACGCCTTCTCGATTGCCCCGCTCGACATTGGATTCACCACCAGTGCAGGCGCCCAAGCTTAGGCACAGAAGGATCAGACACGTTCCGATGACACGCATGGTTTGGTTCAGTTCCGAGTGTTTGAGTCAGGTGATTACGGGGTAAGCATATCCGGCTTGGGCCTTGGCCGCCTAATGCTATTTCTTCCGAAGCAGGCTAAAGCCTGTGGCCCGAAGACGGCTAATGTTGGCGGTCCGAAGACGCCTAATGTCTACCGGCCCGAAGTAGTCATTGACGCGACTAGGCTAGTGCACCTCGTGTTTGTATTGAGGCTCTGGGGATGAGGCTTTATCTACTGGAAGCTTGTTCTGGGCAGGGAAAGACCAGCGTTGAATGAAAAACGCCGCGAGGTCGCGGCATTTAAGGGGATATTAAGCAGCGGATTTGCTCAGATCGCCCACCGCCGGACCGATATACTGAGCCTTGGGGCGTATCAATCGACTGTCCTTTTTAAATTCCAGGAAGTGCGCGACATAGCCATAGACCCGAGACATGGCAAACATGCCTGTGAAGTAGTGGGTCGGAATACCCAGGCTGTGGAAGACGGCGCCCTTGTAGAATTCAACGTTTGCCCAGATTTCCTTGCCGCGACCGGCAAACTCCTGCTGACAAGCCTCTTCGACCGCGATCAGTGTGGCGAGCAAGTTTTTACTTTCGCTGTCCTGGCACAACTCGACAGCCATGGGCTTGAGAATATTTGCCCTGGGATCAACCGTGCGATATTCCCGGTGGCCCATACCCATGATTTTTACTTTGTTAGCCAGACAGTCCTTTACATAGGCTTCGGCCTTCTGCGGACTGCCGATCTCCATGGCCATTTCCAGTGCGGCCTGGTCGGCGCCACCGTGTAGGCGTCCGAATAAAGTGCCAATCGAGGCGGAGATTGAAGATTGTATGGGTGCGAGAGTGCTGGCGCAGACCCGCCCAGCAAATGTGCCGCAGTTGAAACTGTGCTCCATCTGCAAGATTTGAGCGGCATCCAGCATTTTGCGCTGTTCCGTGGTCGGCAGGCTGCCGTGGAACATGGACAGGAAGTTCTCGTGAAACAGCCTACCCGGCACGGGTGCAATGACAGCTTTGCTTTGGCTCAGCCTATAGTGGGCGGCGATCAACCCGGTGATCTTGGCCGCTAGGAATAGACCGGTTTCGGCGTCTTCGTCAATTTCCAGCGCGTGTTCGTCCGGAGGGGTCAGCAGTGGCACAAGGCCCTGCAGCATGAGCATCGGGTGAAGATCGCTGGGCACGTGTTGCAACAGGTCGATCTCGGCGTGTGAGAGACGTTCGTGTTTGCACATGAATGCTTTGAGGCGACTTTTCTGTTGCGCGCTGGGCCATTCGCCGAACAGGACCATCCAAACAACGTGCAGGAAAGGTATGTCTACCAGGTCCTTAATATCGAGGCCGCGATAGCTCAACAGGCCGTTGTCGCCCTGTACATCTGAAATCGCGGTTTCTCCGACAACGACACCGGCAAGGTCGTTGGAATAGAGAATTTCGTCGGTGTTGGTAGGCATTGCTCACCTCTGGAAATGGTAATTTTTCACATTATAGGGCAGGGTCAGAAATTAGTAGAGTTAATTATACTTATCTATCTATAAGGGATACTAATATGCGTTTGGAAAACAGTGAGTTACGCGCGTTTCATGCACTGATAGAAGAAGGCGGCTTCAAGCGTGCTGCTGGTGCTCTACACATCAGCCAATCGGCGGTTAGCCAGGCGGTAGCGGGACTGGAAGACAAGCTGGGCATAATGCTGGTGCAGCGGGGCAAAGAGTTGCGACTGACGGACGTGGGGCGGCGAGTTTTTGCCCACGCTGCAGATGTATTGCAGGGAGAACAGCGGACGCTGGAGGACGTAGCACAGCTTAAACAGGGCCGCACTGAAACCTTGAGTATCGCCCTTTCCGCCTCAATCAATCGGTTCTATGCACCAGAGTTAATAAGCGCTTACTATCGGCAAAGTCCAGACACGCGGTTAATGATTGTAGAAATGCCGGCACGTAGCATCATTTCTGCCGTACTTTCGGGCAATGTTGAATTGGGTTTCGGACCCTTTCAGAAAGACATGGCGGCCTTCGAAACCCAGCCCTTGTATTCTGAGTCCCGCCATCTTGTAGTGAGCCCCGGCCATACGCTTTATGCGCAACTCATCGAGGGCAACGAACGAGCTCTGCAACGTACACCCCTGATAGCCTCGGCTTTAGATAATCCGGATATGCGACCCTCGATCGCTCGTCTGCGCGATCAGTTCAGCAGTGTGTGGGAGGTCAGCAGCCTGCGTTTGAGGATTCATATGGTGGACCAAGGCATGGGAGTGACCTTTATCGATGGCCGAACGATGGAAGAGCACCCAACCTGCCGCACGTTCAAGATCATGAGCGATATCTCGTTTGGTCGCATTGATAAGGAGGTGGGCATTTACTACCGCACCGGGCGCGAGTTAAGCGCTAGCGCCGTGAATTTTATTGCCCTTTGCCGGGCCCACTGGAACCTGTAGAGTGCCTCCGCATGACTGCTTCCCTGCGTGACACAAACCTCGAAAAGCTGGCGTCGACCCAGTTCGATGTACTGATTATCGGTGGCGGCATCAATGGCGCGGTGTCTGCAGCGTCTCTGGCCGGTCGAGGCGTACGCGTGGCGCTCATTGACCGCGAAGATTTTGCCAGTGGTGTGAGTTCGAACTCCTCCAATCTCGCCTGGGGCGGGATCAAATACATGGAAAGCCTGGAGTTTCTATTAGTAGACAAGCTCTGCCGGTCCCGCAACCGCCTGATGCGTGCCTATCCCTCCACCGTAAAAGAGGTCCGGTTTCTCACCACCATTGCCCGCGGCTTCCGCTTCCCGCCTTTCTTCGTATTTCTGGGCAGCGTGTTGTACTGGATTATGGGGCGTTTTGCGACCAGGCCCCCCCGCTATCTGGGTGCCAGCAGCATTGAATCGGTGGAACCCATTATCAATACCAGTAACGCCGCCGGTGGTCTGGAGTATTCCGATTGCTATTTGTACGACAACGACGCGCGATTTGTCTGGAACTTTATCCGGCGTAGCCTGAACTATGGCGCCATTGCAGCAAACTATGTCCAGAGTGATGAGCTTACCCATGACGGGGAGGGTTGGTTGTGCCAGGCTCGGGATCAGATTACCGGCAGCAAATTCCAGATTCGCGCGCGCGCCGTGCTCAATGCTGCGGGGCCACACGTCGACGCGCTGAACAGGGACGCTGGCAGGACCACTGCGCATCACCACCTGTTTTCCAAGGGTGTCCATTTGATCGTCGACCAGATTACGGACAACAAGCGGGTTCTGGCGTTCTTTGCCAGTGACGGCCGTCTGTTTTTCCTGATTCCCATGGGGCCAAAAACGTGTATCGGTACTACTGATACCCAGGTGCAGCAGCCTGAAGTGGGTGTGACTGACGAGGACCGGGATTTCATTCTAAAAAATGCTAATGCGGTGCTGGACGTTGATCCACCACTGACGCGCGCAGATATCATCGCCGAGCGAGTGGGTGTGCGCCCGTTGGTTATCGAGGGTGAGGATGGTGTAGCAGATTGGGTACAGCTTTCACGTAAGCACGTGATAGAAGTCGACGAGGCGAAGCGTCACCTGAGTGTCTTTGGTGGCAAACTAACCGATTGCCTCAACGTGGGTGACGAGGTCGCCGACCTGATCAGCCAAATGGGTATCAACGTTCCTGAGCGCGACAACCGCTGGTACGGTGAGCCTGGCGATGACCTCAGGGACGAGTTTATGCTGCAGGCGAAGCTCATGGAACTGGATGCCCTGACAGACCCTTCTTCTTCAGAGCCACTGTCAGAACGCTTTTGGCGTCGCTACGGTGAAGCGGCTTTTGGTTTGCTAGAGCGTATCAGGGAAGACGAAGACTGCGTAAAGCTACTGATTGAAAACGCGGAGTACACACGTTGCGAAATCGAGCTGGCTGCGCGCCGGGAGATGATCGTCAAGCTCGAGGACTTTATGCGCCGCCGTTCCAAAATTGAACTTGTAGTGCGAGCCGAGCAGATAAAGGCGTCTCCCGGATTAGAGGAAGCCTGTGAAATCCTCTTTCCTGGCGAGGCACAAGAGCGCCTGACTGAATACCTGCAGGCGCTGTGAGTTGAGTGTGACTCAGAACTACGCGTCGGTCCCGTGCACGCCCAGGTAGTGAGAACTTAGGTTGGGCCGCTCTTCCAGTGTCTCGTTGATCTCATAGATGCGCTCGTAGCTAGTGTCCTTAATCAGCCACTTGCCATCCACTTTCAGGTAGCGATCCCAATACAAAGCAGTGCCGTGAGTCAGGGCATTGTGGTTAAGAATCCACATGTTGTCTGCGAGGTACCAGATGCCCGTTGCCTCGGTCTCGCTTAGCATTTGAATCTCGGGATGGTGAGCGTTGTGTTGGCCAATAGCCTCTTTGCTAAAAGCCATGCCGATATTCGACACATACTCATCTCTACCCTGTAGTTTCCACTCGTAGCCACCGCCTCTAAAATCCACTGTAACGTCCTCATGGAACAGCGTCGCCAGCTCTTCAACATTACAGGTGTCTACGCTGCGGAAGTATGCGTGCTTGAGTTGCTTGATCGCCTCCATGTCCATCAGGCGCTGTATGTCTTTGCGCAGCTCGTCGATGCCGCCACCGCTGGCATTCAGTGGCAGGCCCGGCTCTATGCCGAGATTTTCTTTGTTCAGTACCTGACGTTCGCTCATGCTGATCTCCAGTATCGGGCGCAGTAAATTAGGATGTCAGTATAGTGCCGCAGCCGCTTGCCGGTAGCACGGGTCACACGATGATTTTGGCTTACTGGTATACCTCTGAGGACCGCCAATGCCCTGTTGACCAGCCAGCCTTGCCTAATAATCAAGTGCCTGTAGCGGTCAGTCTCGCATCATAAGTGAAACTGTATTGGTCCAGAAAGCCTGTTTGGAAAACGGCAGTGCTAAAGCTG
>JBLFXU010000166.1:0-6823 GCA_047609575.1 Bacteroidia bacterium
ATATCGGGTTTATCCCTGTGTAATTGCGCGGCCCATGACGCAACGCCCTGCAGTTCAGCGCGCCGATCAGGGAAAGCATGCACCTGCGCCTGCAGACGAGTTTCACCCACAGTCTGGCGCTCTACCGCAGAGGTCAACACGCTCAGGCATCGCTGTATCACGGGTGGCAGGTCTTCACACTCCACCAACACTACCTGCGTTTGTCCAAGCGTTGCGCCCACCTTTGAGAGAGCGACAAGGCATTGCGCTCGGGTACAGAGCCCAGCAGCGGCCAGCCGCGCTTCAAACAGGCCTAACCACGCCAGAAATGTGTCGCAATCGGGCTCCAACTGGAATTGTTGGCGGATTACGGGGGTGACCATATCCAGTTCCCAGCGCAACAGAGTATCTCGGGCTTGACTGGCCAGTTCAGCGGCCGATGCGTCACGAATTAAGGAAAAGCCGCCAGCCTGGTAACTGTGGTGTGCAATAACCTGTTGCCAGATAGCGAGCTCCTGAGTCATGGAAAGCGGTACCAGCGCAGGCAGCATCTCGCAGCGCACGGCCTCTTGCCACTGCCGCATTAGCCATTCTTCCAATGGCAGCGCTGCCACGGCTTCCCAAACGGTAAGTCCGGCGGCCAACTGCGCCCTATCCCACTGGGACTTAATGCGTCGAGACAGCCGAAGATTGGGTGTCAGTATGATGAAACCCTTGTCGATGAGAGGTTCAAGTGCTGCGATATTGTAAAGGCCGTGGGCCAATGTCTACTCCTGGGAGGGCCGAGGGTACCTACACAAAACGACCCGGCTGCTATAGAATGCCGCGCCCGTATAGAATACCGCGCCGACTGTACACCCCTAGCCTTTCGGGGCAGGTCTCTGTCGAAGATCTCTGTCGAAGGTCTCTATCGAACTGGAAATGTGAATTTACTTTATCAGGTAACCACCGATGAGCAACATCGAAGTACACAACGTTAACGTCGACTCACAGGACGTTCTGATCACCCCGGCAGCGCTCAAGGCCGAGCTGCCCATGTCCGAGGCGATTCACGACACGCTGGCCGACACTCGCCAAGTGATCCAGAACATCCTGGACCGTAAGGACCACAGGCTGTTTGTCGTCGTGGGACCCTGCTCAATTCATGACCCAGCAGCGGCTATGGACTATGCCAAACGCCTCAAGGCACTGGCCGATGAATTGTCCGATACGCTCTACATCGTCATGAGGGTGTACTTTGAAAAGCCACGCACCACCGTTGGCTGGAAGGGTCTGGTTAATGACCCCTACCTGGACGATTCCTTCAAAATCGAAGACGGGCTGCATATCTCGCGTAAGTTGCTACTGGATATTCTTGATCTGGGCCTGCCAACATCCACGGAAGCCCTGGACCCGATCTCACCCCAGTACCTGCAGGATTTGATCAGCTGGACAGCAATTGGCGCCCGCACCACAGAATCCCAGACCCATCGGGAAATGGCCAGCGGACTGTCCAGTCCCGTGGGCTTCAAGAACGGCACAGACGGTGGATTGACAGTGGCTACAAACGCGCTCAACTCCGTTGCCAAACCACACCGCTTCCTGGGCATCAATGGCAAGGGGCAAGTGTCCGTCTTCAAAACCCGGGGAAATCCTAACGGACACATTGTGTTGCGCGGCGGCAGTGGTGGCCCCAACTTCGATTCCGTGCACATCAAGCTGTGTGAGGACGCACTGGAAAAAGCGGGAGTGGCGCCGAACATCATGGTCGATTGCAGTCACGCAAACTCCAACAAACAACCCGAGTTACAACCCTTGGTGGTAGAAAACGTGGCCAACCAAATTCTTGAGGGCAACTCGTCTATCGTGGCATTAATGGTTGAAAGCCATCTAAAGGCCGGCAATCAATCGATTCCAGAGAATCTGGACAATCTGGAGTACGGCGTGTCAGTGACCGATGGCTGTATTGACTGGGAGACTACGCAGAGCTGTCTGAGAGAGATGCGAGAAAAACTGAAGGGCGCCCTTCTCGCACGCTGCTGAGCTGGGAAACGCGCAGGGGACACGATCGAGGTCTAGTAGTAGGCCTGTGACGTATCGCTATGGTCAGTGACATCGCGCACGCCGCTGAGTTGGGGGATTTGCTCCAGTAAGGTTTTCTCAACACCACTCTTCAAGGTCTCGTCAACTGCAGCACACCCCTGGCAACCACCACCAAACTGCAAGATGGCGACCATTTCATCGGTGATTTCCATCAGACTCACTTCACCGCCGTGTGAGGCCAGAGCCGGATTTACCTCGTTATAAAGCACATAGTTAATACGGTCTTCTATGGGGCTGTCGTCATCGACACGGGGCATCTTGGCATTGGGCGCCTTGATGGTAAGTTGACCACCCATGCGGTCGCTCGAATAATCCACCAGCGCGTCTTCAAGGAACGGGATACTCCGCGCCTCGTACCAGACGTCAAACTTGCTCAGTTTTTCTGCAACATCGTCGTCCTGAACATCCCCCTCTCTGGCGTAGGCAATACAGGTCTCGGCACGAGACGTTCCAGGTTGATTGATAAAAACCCTTACACCCAGCGCGCCATCCTGCTTTTCGAGTAGTTCGGCGAGGTAGTCCTGCGCAGATTCAGTGATGGTAATCATATTCCCGTCCATTCCGACTAAATTACTCAGGTATTCTATCAAAGTTGTACCAAAAGTGTGAGCCGTAGCGGAGAATCTACAGCCCAAAAACAACATTTTCTGTTAACATCACTGACTTTTTTCAGGGTTAATTTTTACCCCAAAGCAGATACACAGGGCAACTATTCAATGGCAAGCAAGCAAGTGATCCCCAGCGCTCTAGAGCAAGCGCTGCAACAGCGTATCCTCGTAATAGACGGCGCGATGGGCACAATGATCCAAGCTGAAAAACTGGAAGAGGCAGATTATCGGGGTGAACGCTTCGCCAACCACCCTGCCGATGTAAAAGGCAACAACGAGCTTCTCAACCTGACCCGGCCCGATGTCATAGGCAAGATACACCGCGATTATCTGGCGTCTGGCGCCGACATTATCGAAACCAATACGTTCGGCAGCACTACCGTGGCGCAGGCAGACTACGGCCTGGAAGATATTGCGTTGGAGCAAAATATTGCCGCGGCCGCAATAGCGCGAGAAGCCGCCGACGAGTTCACCGCTGCAGATCCAGACAAGCCACGCTTTGTAGCCGGTGTTCTTGGGCCAACACCCAAAACAGCCTCCATCTCTCCAGACGTCAATGATCCAGGTGCAAGGAGCATTACCTTCGATCAGTTACGCGAGTCGTACAAGGAAGCCACCAAGGGCCTGATCGAAGGGAAAGCCGATTTCATCATGATCGAAACCGTTTTCGATACGCTGAATGCCAAGGCGGCCATCTTTGCTGTTAAGGAAGCATTCGACGAAACAGGCGTCGAACTGCCCATCATGATCTCCGTGACGTTTCCCGACATCAGCGGACGCGTTCTATCGGGGCAAAACCCTGAAGCATTCTGGAACGCGATTGCGCATGCGCGCCCACTTATAGTGGGCAGCAATTGCGGGCGCCCTTATCGTGAGATCCGTCCCTTCGCAGAAGACCTCGCCAACGCCACAGATGCCTATTTCAGCGCGCATCTGAATGCGGGACTGCCCAACGCTTTTGGTGATTTCGACGAAACGCCAGAAATTATGCAGGGTGACTACGAGGAGTTTTCTGGTCGCGGTTTTCTCAACTTGGCTGGCGGTTGCTGTGGCACCACACCTGACCACATTCGTGCCATCGCCAACGCAGTTGAGCATGCGACACCCCGGCCTCTACCGGAGCGGCCTGGCGCCTGCCGCCTGAGTGGTCTGGAGCCGTTCAACATCACCCAAGACAGCCTGTTCGTCAACGTCGGCGAGCGCTGCAACGTTACCGGCTCGGCCAAATTCAAGCGCCTGATACTGGATGGCGATTACGAGACCGCACTTGACGTGGCGCGTAATCAGGTGGCAGACGGCGCTCAGATCATCGACATCAACATGGATGAAGGCATGCTCGATTCTGAGCACGCCATGGTGACCTTCCTCAACCTTATCGCCTCAGAGCCAGATATCTCCCGGGTGCCAATCATGGTTGATTCTTCTAAGTGGAGCGTCATCGAAGCTGGCTTGAAGTGTATTCAAGGTAAAGCCGTAGTGAACTCCATCAGCCTTAAAGCCGGTGAAGAGGAGTTCCTCACCCAGGCCCGGCTGTGCCAGCGCTACGGTGCCGCAGTCGTTGTTATGGCGTTCGATGAAGATGGCCAGGCCGACAACGTCCAGCGTCGCAAGGACATCTGCAAGCGCAGTTATGACCTGCTACTTAAGGAACTGGACTTTAATCCTAACGACATCATATTCGACCCGAACATTTTCGCGGTCGCTACGGGTATCGAAGAACACAACAATTACGCTGTGGACTTCATTGAGGCCACGCGATACATCAAGGCTGAGCTACCAGGCGCCCTGGTTTCGGGCGGCGTATCGAACGTGTCCTTCTCTTTTCGCGGCAACAATGCAGTGCGCGAGGCAATTCATTCCGTGTTCCTGTACCACGCTATTCGCGCTGGCATGGATATGGGCATCGTCAACGCTGGACAGCTAGCGGTATATGACAGCTTGCCAGAAGACCTGCGCGAAGCCGTTGAAGACGTCATCCTGAATCGTCGCGACGACGGTACCGAACGACTCCTGGACGTCGCAGACCGCTATCGAGAGGCAGGTGCAGGTGAAGCGCGCAAGGAAGACCTGACTTGGCGCGAGCAAGAGGTTGCCCTGCGACTTCAGCACGCGCTGGTCAAAGGTATTAACACCTACATCATCGAAGACGCCGAAGACGCCAGACAGCAATTTGAACGCCCTATACAGGTGATAGAAGGTCCGCTCATGGACGGCATGAACGTCGTTGGCGACCTCTTTGGCGACGGCAAAATGTTCCTGCCCCAGGTGGTAAAGTCAGCGCGCGTAATGAAGCAGGCCGTTGCCTATCTGCAACCGTACATTGAAGAAGGCAAAGATGGCGTCAGCTCAAGCAACGGCAAAATCCTTATGGCCACGGTCAAAGGTGACGTACATGATATCGGCAAAAATATTGTGGGTGTGGTGCTGCAATGCAATAACTTCGAAGTCATCGATCTGGGAGTCATGGTCCCCTGCGAGAAAATTCTGGAGGCGGCTAAAGAGCATCAGGTCGATATTATCGGCTTGAGTGGCCTGATCACGCCATCGCTGGATGAAATGGTCCATGTAGCCAGTGAAATGAAACGGCTGGACTTTGCCGTACCGCTACTCATTGGTGGCGCCACGACGTCCAAAGCCCACACTGCTGTAAAGATTGACCCCCAGTACGACAACGATGTGATCGTATACGTGCCGGATGCATCGCGCAGCGTCGCCGTGGCCACATCACTGATGAACGAAAACAAGAAGGCTTACGTAGACGACCTTGCCAAAGAGTACGTGGTAGTGCGAGAGCGTGTGGCCAATAGAAAGCCCACCCATAATCGACTCACCTACGCCAAGGCGGCAGCCAACTGCATCGCTCTGGACTGGGATAACTACACGCCGCCAATACCAGCCTTCATTGGCACGCGTGTGTACGAAGATTTTCCACTGGCAGATCTGGTTGACACTATCGACTGGACACCCTTTTTCCTGACTTGGGAACTCCGTGGGAAATATCCGGCCATCTTTGATGACGATATTGTGGGCGAGCAGGCGCGTGAACTCTTCGATGATGCGCAGGCGATGTTGAACCAATTGGTTGACGAAAAACTGCTTACCGCCAGCGCCACGATTGGCTTCTGGCCCGCAGCACGGATCGGTTCCGATGACGTTGCGGTCTATGCAAATGAAGAGCGCGCAGAACAAATCGCCACGCTACATCACATGCGCCAGCAGAATAAACAAGCCGAGGGCAAACCCAATGCCAGTCTGGCAGATTTCATCGCTCCTGCAGATTCAGCAGCGCTAGATTATATTGGGGGCTTCTGCGTCACCACCGGTCATGGCGTAACAGAACTTGCCGCCAAGTTTGATGCAGACCATGACGACTACAACAGTATTATGGTGAGGGCACTGGCAGACCGGCTGGCCGAATCGTTTGCCGAACACCTGCACCGTATCGTTCGCCGTGAACTGTGGGGCTATGATCAGCACGAAGCACTGTCCAATGACGCCCTGATTAAGGAGAAGTATCGCGGTATTCGTCCGGCGCCAGGATACCCGGCCTGCCCAGACCATACGGAAAAGGCCACTCTGTTCAAACTGCTGGACGCCGAGCAGACCTGCGGTGTGTCGCTCTCTGAGAGCTACGCCATGAGTCCTGCTGCCGCGGTCAGTGGTTTCTATTACTCACACCCGGAGTCTCGCTACTTCAATGTAGGCAAAATTGGACGAGACCAGCTGCAGCAGTTAGCAAAGCGTAAGGGTGAGCCTGCCGACCAGCTGGAACGCTGGTTACGCCCCAACCTGGATGACTAAGGTGCCAAGAGAAAAGAAAATGGTAGACGCGCAGGAAAACGAGCAAGAGCCTCAAAAAGAGCGCTCAGGCTTGAACATTTTGCAGGTCATGAGCAGCGTTTTTGCTGCTGGCCTGGGCGTGCAAAGCCGCGAAAAAAGAGAGCGAGACTTCAAGCAAGGTAAGGCCGGTACGTTTATCGCCGCCGGCATTATTTTCACCCTGATATTTATCGTCAGCGTACTGACAGTCGTCAATCTGGTACTGAAAAGCTCGGGGAACTGACACCCCTCGCAGGCACTATTAAGACGGCATTCCCGATAGCCAAATGTACAGGCAAAAAATCACCAAGCTTATTATACCTATGGCCGCGATC
>JBLFXU010000167.1:0-6821 GCA_047609575.1 Bacteroidia bacterium
AGAAACAATCGAACTCATCAAAGAATTCCGGCCTGAGCCCGTCCAGTAAATCCAACCAGCGCTGACGCGGCCCAACAAACTCTCGCACCCAAAACCCCTTTCGCAGCGTGGTGCCAGCAGGTTGCTGCTCAAAATATCCTTCTGGAACGAATATGGCGGCGCCATTCTCAACAATGAATGGGCCAACATTGGCCAATTCATGACGCAGGGGCTCTAGCTCAGCGCGCGTCTTACTGCTGACCGGCACGACGGGCACTAGCCGTCGTTCCAGTTGCCTCAGCACAGGCAGCGCAGACCGAAAGCTATAGGTGTAATGATCGAGCAGAGACCCATCGAGATCAGTGAAGATAAGCTGTTTTCGTCGTCTGGCATTCACGCTAGGACTCTCGCTCCTGTGAGCCAATTTTGTGCACGCTACGGGCGCTGTGCACCATTTTCGTGCAGATCACACGCATCCGCCGAAGGCGCCCCAACTTAGGTAACGCTGCGAAAGCTGCGCCATAACAGCGCTGGCCATCTAGGCACGCACCATTGCGACGCCTTTTCCCGCCTATCACGACGCTGCATGCTTCTGGTCGCACTCCGGTCACTAAGTCATAGCAGGTTTCGTGCCATTCTGGGCTCCTGGGAAGTGACTGACTTTGAAACCGACCAACGGTGCGGAGCAAGAGGAACTTATCCAGAACTGGCCAGCACCTCCCGACGCACTGCAGAGCCAACTGCGCCGCTGCTAGTGCCACATCGTCGAACATCCCACTCAGCCGGTCCCACCGGCCCCTCCCCCCACACCCCGTGCGAACACCCCCAATAGGACTTCTAAGGTGTCAAATCTCCCCCTGTGAAGGCACAACGCAGCCATCTCCGGGGTCCGTATAAGGCCAGCTGGGCACATATCCGGGCAGTCGCGCCCCTGGAGAGGAGCAGCTCGTAATCCCACCGCACTCAATGCCACGACTCACCCCCCCCGAACTGCCAATTGAGGTTTTCCACTTTAGGCTGTCCACCAGGAGCCAGAAACCATTAGAATCATCACTGCGCCAGACTGACCGGGCATCCAGCAAGCTGCAGCCCTTGCCGCCTACCCGGAAACTCTTAATGAATTCTGAAAAAACACAACAGGAAAGCACTGCCTCATGAACGAAGCACCCAGTAACGAACAGGCATGGCTAGCTTGCATGGAAACAGGCAAGCAGGGCTTCAAGGGCGGTCGATTCGAAGATGCCGTTAACGCGTTTGCCAGGGCAACAGAGCTGGCACCCGAACGAGTGGAAGGCTGGATCAACCTGGGCTCCACCCTGATCGAATTTGGCGACCACAATACGGCCGCCAAGGTGCTAGAGCAGGCTATCAGCCTCAACCCGGACATCATGATCAGCCATATGATTCTGGGAGATGCCACTCGCATGCTCGCGCAACCGGACCGCGCGCTGGCATGCTATGAAAAGGCCGCCTCCATGGCCAGAGCACCAGAGGTACTTAATCGTCTGGCCTGCATGTACCGCAGCGTCAAACGCCCCGAAGAAGCCGAAGCATTATTTGCGGAAGTTCTGGAAAAAGATCCCGGGTTCACTTTGGCAAAAGTGAATCGTGCCGGGCTACAAATCGAACTGGGAAACTTCGATAAGGCCCAGCAACAGCTGGATGCATTACTGGGCGTAAAACTGGCGCCGGTAGAAGAAAAGGAAGTTAAATCCACGCGTACTGCGTTAGCCGAATATCACCGCCTGCACGAAGCAATCGACGATCTTGCGCTGCGTGACAATCAGGGCGCATTGGAACAAGCCATACGCGACACGCCCACTGACAGATTAGGCGTGGACAACGATGCACTCAAAACCCTGGACGCCTACGTAAGTCGAGCCGGACAGCTTGCACCACCGTCAACCCCAGCCGTTACAGATTTGCCGCCAGACTGGGCACTCATAGAAGCGCTGTTCATGATTCCAATGGTTGACTCAGTAGATGAATACCGCGCATTGAAAGCCCAGATAAGCGGCAACGCCTCACCCAGCAACGATCTGCTTCAATCCCTTAATATGGAAGCGGTCATACACGCAATTCGCGCCAGTAAGGACGATTTATTCAATCCAGCACGGATGGAATTACAACTGCGTCGATGGCACGCACTGGCATGCCGTGGGCTAGATGGCTTCATGCCGGGACATTACAAATACAACCAGAACTGGACCAGCCGCAACCCCACACTGGTAAGAGTAAACCCCGGAATGGTCAGTGGTACGCTGCGTCACGCGCTCACTGTAATGTATCCAAAGGTCCCCGCCGGCCTGCCCCGGGCGGCGTTTGTCTACCTGCTGCTGGCCGACCTGCACCCCTTCGCAGATGGAAACGCTCGTCTGGGCATGGCGTGGATGAACAGAGAACTTGAATGGGCAGGCGAGATGCCCGCACTGATCACCAACGCAAGAGGCATAAAAACCGGTTTCGGCAATGCCGGCCAAGCGGTGCGTGAAAATGGCGGCGACCTGACGCCATTAATATCCGTCATCAGTCGGGCACAGGATTTTACGCAGCAATTCTGTTCAGATCTTAACGTCTGACTAATACCCAAGTGCAAGCCAACTACAAACTGACAAAAAGCAGACTACAGACTGAGCTGCCGAATATCTGACAAAAGAGATACAACACGGCTTAGAAAGCGGCCACCGTCACCGCCATTAACAACCCTGTGATCATAAGACAGGGCCAAAGGCAGCATTGTACGCGGTGCAAAGGCTACGCCGTCCCAAACAGGCTTTACTGCCGCCCTGGATACACCGAGAATACCCACCTCCGGCGTGTTCACAATCGGCGTAAAACCGTTGCCGCCAATATTGCCCAAACTGGAGACCGTGAAGCAGCCTCCCTGCATCTCGTCGGGTTTGAGTTTCCGATCTCGCGCTTTCCCTGCCAACTCCAGCACTTCGGCCGCTATCTCCCAAATGCTTTTGCGATCCACATCACGCAACACCGGAACCACCAAACCAGCCGGCGTATCAACCGCCATACCGATGTGCACGTATTGCTTATGGACAAGATCGTCGCCATTATTGGCAAGCGCGCTATTCAGTTTCGGATTTTCCCTCAGCGCCAGCGCGCAGGCCTTCAATACAAAGGGGACGGGGCTTAGTTTAAGTTCGCGCTTTACAGCTTCCGCCTTCAATCCGGCCCGAAATTCCTCCAGGTCGCTAATATCGGCCTCGTCAAACTGCGTCACGTGAGGCACGTTGAGCCAACTGCGGTGCATATTGTTGGCGACCACTTTGTCCATCTTGCTGCGGGAGATAATTTCCACCGCTCCGAACTTGGCGTAATCCACCTCAGGCACTGCAGGGATGGCAGACCCACCACTGCCCTCATCGGCCAGCGAGCGCGACACGTATTGTTGCAAATCTTCCTTCAGGACACGGCCGTGAGGGCCGGTGCCCGTTACTTTCTCAAGGGCTACGCCAAATTCTCGCGCCAGTTTGCGCACCGCGGGGCCCGCATAGATACCGCTCGATTTTTCCATGCTCGGCTGGTCCGGTGCAGGCTTTGTTATCGCAGCAGGCTGGCTTGAACGTGAAGATGACTCGCTGGCGTCTCCGTTTTTGGTTGCTGCAGCCTTCGACGCGGAAGACTCCCCTGACTTGTCGGTGTCTTCTTCTGACTTGTCAGACTGTATTTCTGCCTTGTCAGGCTTTTCCTCTGACTTTTCAAGCGGTTCCGCAGATGCCCCTGCATCCTCTTCAGCACCTGGCTGAGGCGTATCTCCTTCGACCACTTCGATAGCAACCACAACGGCGCCTTCAGATAACTGGTCGCCTATAGTAACCAGCACCTCTGTCACTTTACCCGCCAGCGTAGAGGGTATTTCCATCGATGCCTTGTCTGACTCCAGTACAATCAGACTCTGGTCGACCTCCACCGAATCACCGACAGCGACCAGCAGCTCTATAACCTCGGCGTCTTCGGCCCCGCCAATATCAGGTACAACAACTTGCTCTAGCGACATGTGTTCTACCCTCTCCTCAGGCCCGGAACGGGTCTGCTATCTCTGGATCAATACCCAATTTTGCAATGGCAGCCGTTACTACGCTGGCCTCGATCGCTCCGTCTCGCGCCAGCGCACCTAGCGCAGCGAGCACCACGTACTCCCGGCTGACCTCGAAGAAGCCACGTAATTTTTTG
Source organism: Bacteroidia bacterium (assembly GCA_047609575.1). GTDB lineage: Bacteria > Pseudomonadota > Gammaproteobacteria > Pseudomonadales > Halieaceae > Marimicrobium. The sequence continues at coordinate 4,168 of JBLFXU010000167.1, forward strand.
CGTGTATCTGATCGCCCATAGCCGTCGGTACCCAATACGCTGTAGCTACCGGGCACAAAAGCCCGAATTTGGTCAGCGTACAGTTTGATGTAGTCCGTTGCCGCGACAACCGGCCCACCGGCATCCTGCAATTGCTCTGTGACATACGAAACGCGAGGCGTCTCTTCCGGGTGCAGCATGTTCCAACGCCGCACAGCGTTACCCTCTCTCGCCAGTTCGTTCACTGACGTCAGGCTCCATAGGTCCGCAGCAACGCCGTATTCTTTCTCGAGAATATCTGCAGCCGCCTCTACTTCCCGCAAAATAGTGCCTCCACCCAGCAGCTGCACTTTTAGCGCTGACTCCGATGCGGACTGCCGCAACCGATACATACCCTGAATAATGCCCTCCTCAACACCTGCAGGCATATCGGGCTGTAGGTAATTTTCGTTCATGGTGGTGATGTAATAAAACTTGTTCTCTCCTTCGCTGAACATGCGGCGCAAGCCATCCTGAATGATCACCGCCAATTCGTAGGCATAGGCCGGGTCATAGCTGACACAGTTGGGTATGGTGCCCGACAGTATGTGACTGTGGCCGTCCTGATGCTGCAGGCCCTCGCCGTTGAGTGTAGTACGTCCGGCAGTTGCACCGATGAGAAAGCCTCGCGCCTGGCTGTCGCCCGCTGCCCACGCCAGATCGCCTATACGTTGGAAACCAAACATCGAGTAGAAAATGTAGAACGGCACCATGGGATAAGCGCTGGTGCTATACGAGGTAGCTACTGCTAGCCAGGCAGAGAATGCACCGGCCTCGTTAATACCCTCTTCCAGAATCTGGCCCTTGATATCCTCTTTGTAAAACATAATCTGGCCGGCATCGTGCGGCGTGTACCGCTGACCCACGGAAGAGTAGATACCCAACTGCCGGAACATACCTTCCATGCCAAAGGTTCTTGCTTCATCGGGCACAATAGGAACAACTCTCTCGCCGATCTCGGCGTCTTTCACCAGCGCAGACAAAATACGCACAAACGCCATAGTGGTAGACACCTCCCGTTTACCAGTACTCTTTAATTGGTTAGAAAAAGCGGCCAGTGGCGGCGTCTCCAACGGCGCTATAGCAGCTCTGCGTGAAGGAATTTGCCCGCCCAGTGCCGTGCGTCGCTCTCGCATGTAGCGCATTTCAGGGCTGTCTTCGGGCGGCTTGTAATACGGCACGCTCTGCAACGACTGGTCGCTGATGGGAATACCAAAGCGATCGCGAAATGCCTTCAGACTTTCAATATCCAGCTTTTTCAGTGAGTGCGTCTCATTGTTCGCCTGACCGGCCTCACCGGTGCCGTAACCTTTTACCGTCATTGCTAAAATAACGGTCGGCCTCTGCGTTTCCTTTACGGCCTCTGCATAGGCGGCGTAAACCTTGTAAGGATCGTGCCCACCCCGGTTCAAATACATAATGTCGTCGTCAGAAAGATCTGACACCAACTCCAGCAGTTCCGGATACTTGCCAAAAAAGTGCTCGCGCGTATAAGCGCCGCCGTTGTACTTGTAGTTCTGCAGTTCACCGTCGCAGACCTCATCCATGCGTTTCTGCAATAACCCTGTCTTGTCCTTTTCCAGCAGAGGGTCCCACAGCCTCCCCCAGATTACCTTGAGGGTGTTCCAGCCTGCGCCTCGGAACGCGCCTTCCAGCTCCTGAATAATCTTGCCGTTGCCGCGCACAGGCCCGTCCAGCCGTTGCAAGTTACAGTTGATCACGAACACCAAATTGCCAAGGCCCTCTCGACCCGCCAGCGATATCGCTCCCAGCGATTCAGGCTCGTCGGATTCGCCATCTCCCATGAAACACCAGACGTTACGATCACTTTGCTCAAGCAAACCTCTGTCCTGCTGATACTTCATCACTCTGGCTTGGTATATCGCCTGTATCGGGCCAAGGCCCATGGAAACGGTGGGGAACTGCCAGTAGTCCGGCATTAACCACGGGTGTGGGTAGGAGGACAGACCGTCGCCGTCCACCTCTCGACGAAATTGGTCCAACTGCTCTTCACTGAGCCGGCCTTCAAGAAATGAACGGGCATACATTCCCGGGGCACTGTGCCCTTGGTAAAACACCAGATCCCCGGGATGATCGCCATCCGTGCCACGGAAAAAGTGGTTGTAACCCACATCGTAGAGCGTGGCACTGGAGGAAAAGCTGGAGATGTGACCACCCAGGTCCTCACTGTTGTCATTTGCGCGCATCACCATGGCAAGCGCATTCCAACGCACTAAAGAACGTATGCGACGCTCCATGAAAAGGTCGCCCGGCATGGGTTTTTCTTCGGTGGGGATAATGGTATTGGAAAATGGCGTGGTGATCGCGGAGGGCAAACGCAACCGCGTTTCCGTTGCGTGCTTAGCCAATTCCAACAGCAGGTAGGATGCCCGCTCAGCACCCTCATGCCGGACAACCGCATCCAGCGCTTCCAGCCATTCACGAGTTTCTAAGGGATTAGTATCTTCGTTCATGCTGGTCCGTGCTCCTGACGTCTGCTACTTGAGAGCGCTCGATATAGATAGTTTCATTTTAGAATCATTTGAAACTAGTGGCCCGAGCACTCTGTTTTAGAGGATTTGCGTCACAAGGGCTTTGCTGCGGCCCTGGCAACGCTTGCGCAAGTAGACACAGCA
>JBLFXU010000168.1:0-6800 GCA_047609575.1 Bacteroidia bacterium
AATTCTCGACTCGCTGCCGCCTTTCCAGCGCAGGTTGGGGTAAGCAAGCGACACGGGAGTGGCAGTATCCAGCGAGCGGCAAAGCCAATGCTGTTCCAGCTCTGCAAAGAAAAGTGTAGTACCTGAAACGTAGCTTTCCGTGTATAGCGGATCACCCCCCGCCCGAGACGTGGTTTACATATTAGGATATTCAGGGAGAACCCGGGTGCCTTGGCAAGACTGTAAACCTTTGGATCGGCGCCTTAAGTTTATTGCCAGGCTGCCAGGCTGCCAGATTGCTGGACGGTGAGAAGATGTGGGCCCTGTGCCAGGAGGTTAGTATCTCCAGATCCACAGGCTATAAAACCTATCATCGCTACAACAGGGCTAGGCCTCAAGGGCCTGAAGATCACGCGCGGGCCAGGCCGACACGCCAATAAGCTCCCCGTCCGGATCGAACGGGCTGTCCTGGTCAGCAGCACGAAACCCCTAAAGTTCCTTCGAATTTGGCCGATAAAGGATCAGCTGGAGCTGCTTTCAAAACTATGAACTCTGCTTTTCTATCTTTTCCAATGACTTAGGTAGGAGTTGATTGGAGGGCGATCTGTTTGGGGGCGTTTTGGCGGGACGATTTGATATCGGAATCCGGCCCGTTGGGGGTGCAGGGAACATCTCTAAAGGAAGCCAGATGACTGCGCCCGAAGCAACAGCATCGACAAAGCACTAACGTAACTGAGCAAAGTGTAAATCAATGTATCTGTACGGTAGCGACAATGACAATATAGTCACCTACACCCCTGAAGACATGATTTTGTTCAAAGAATCACCGTTCGCCAGCTGGATGGAGCGTCTGACGCTCGAAAACCCGGGGCATGGAATATCTCCTGATACGGACACCAAGCCTGAAATCGAGCGCGCACGATCCCTGCGTAATATTGCTTTCATGCTAAATGCGCAGAGCCACAGCGTCAGTCTATTGGCGTGGGAAGATTTTGTTCATGTAAGAGAGTACCTGCCGGCCAAAAAGTCACCAGCGCCAACGAATACGAGCTATGCATTTCATATTGAGAGTGGGGATGTGTTTGTGGTTGATCAGCCACTCGATGAGCCGTTAAGGCGGGCCATGACGATTGAGGCCATGCGCAGCGGTACAAGATTTATTGTAAACGGGCAGGTGGCCACAGGGCCTTTGTCCGCCAGAGTCGGTCTATTGATGCGTACTTCTGGCAACTCGGAGCTAGGGGACTACTTCTATATGCCTTGTAGTACTCGTCACAATGCGACACTGCATGACAGGCTTCGTTTGTGCTTTGCGGCGGATCTGCTACATGACCTGCAGGGTAAGCTAGCGCCGCAAATTTTGATTATGTCGGACAGCGATGGCCTGAAATCCCTGCAGACTGAAGATTATATTTATCACTACCGGGCGGTAAAGCATCGTTTTATGACGCAGCAGCGAGCGTTTCGCAAACATCGCATGCCGGATCCGATGGATTCTGCACATTTCGGGCGTTGGTCACGCTGCGCAAATGAGCTTATCAAACATCGCGCCATGTCCCACGGCCATCAAGGGCAGCGGGACATGGCTGGCGAGTCTGGCAACGGGGAGCCACTGCAAAGTTTGAACAACCCAATGGCAGGCCAGTCTGACTTGGAACACCGCCAGGATGGGCGCGCTACAAACTGCGTGAGAACTTTTGACAGTAGATTGATCACCAATACCGAGGCAAGATAGATAAGAATCTGGCGATTTGTGATCTGAATTATTCACGGGAAAATACTTTGGAGGCAGATAATAATATGACTGATGCAGGTGTGGCCCTGAAGAACACGGCGTCTTCGAGCTTGGAAAATTTGCTCAATATCGTACTCGCGTCGGAAGATCTCCCGACGCTGCCGGCGGTAGCTTCCCAGTTGGTTACCCTTACATCCAGAGAGGATGCGACTTTGTCTGATGTCGCTGATCTGGTGTCCCGGGATGTTGCATTGAGTTCAAATATTCTCAGGGTAGCCAACTCGGCAATCTACGGCTTCCCCCAACAAATAGCGTCGATATCGCAAGCGGTATCAATGTTGGGAACAAATGCTATTCAAAGTCTTGCGCTGTCTTTTTCTCTGCTTTCAATGGAGAAAAAGCGAAGCGATAACCATTTCGATCTCAACTCATTCTGGGAGCGCTCGCTTGCGTCTGCTGGTACCGCAAAACTCATTCTTGAAAAAGTATCAGGGGCGGATACAGCGGAGATATTTGTATCGGCCCTGCTGCAGAACATGGGGCAACTGATACTTGCTTCTACAATGCCGCAGGAGTATGAGAACGTAACAAGTGTGACTGCTGACAACCCTGCTGAGGTGCTGGCAGTTGAGAAGTCCATATTTGGTGCTGATCACTGTTGGGTTGGATATGAGGTAGCCAAGCACTGGGGTTTCCCGCTATCGATATCGCTTCCTATCCTTCATCATCATGAACCACAGGGCTATGCCGGTAGTGATAGCAAGATTGACCTTACCAACAGGGCAATTTACCTGTCGGATATCATGGTGAATATTTTCTATGCAGACAACCCTGAGGAATACTACAGCCAGTTTCAATCGGAGGCAGCGCAGTTACTCAGCCTGAGCGCTGCAAGCATTGAAGCGGTAATACAGGACGCCCATACCGAAATTGATTCGGTCAGGCTCAATTTCGGGTTCGATACCGGCGATACAAAATCTATCCAGGAAATTCTGCAGGAAGCGAATATTCGACTGAGTATCCTGAATCTTGATTATGACCAGGTGAACAAGGAACTGGTAAAAGCAAAGCTGGCTCTGGAAAAAATTACCATTGAGCTGCAGGAGAAAAATCAACATCTGAAAACCCTGGCGGATATGGATGGCCTCACCGGCCTTTACAACAATCGATACTTCCAGAAAGAGCTCGACAAAGAGCTAAACAGGACTACCCGCAATAAAAACCATCTCTCACTTGTGTTGATGGATGTGGACCATTTCAAGGGTTTTAACGATGACTATGGGCACCTGGTGGGCGATTTTGTACTGACTGAAATCAGCAAGATAATGCAAGCGTGTATACGTGAGTACGACACGGTTGCCCGTTATGGTGGAGAAGAATTTGTATTTATATTGCCTGAGACGACGCAGGAAGATGCTGTATTCGTTGCCGAGAAACTCCGCCGTGCGATTGAAAAGGCAAAACTCAAAGAGGGTCGCGAGGTATACCGCGTGACTGCCAGTTTTGGATTAGCCAACATAGTGGGTGGCGAAGAAGCAGTTCCCGGGAAGCTTGATCTCATCAAAATGGCGGATGAGGCGCTCTATGATGCGAAGAAGAAAGGCAGAAACCAGACCGCTGTTTACGCTGAAAAGAAGAAGTGGTTCCTCAAGTAATTCAGCACTTGGCAATAGAGATGTTCGGGGTCAGGCTTTTCCCAGGGTCCGTGTGCCCTGGCTTTCCGTGGTCATGCCCTGAACTGAGTAAGTAGGCGTATTGGGGTCTGTTTGGCGGATGATGTCCAGCGCCTCGCGGGCTTGTTGCTGCTTTTGCAGTATCAAACGGCCATTGGAACGATTAGTGGCCTGGCATTCCCGTGCCAGCTCGGAAAGGCGTGAGAAGGAGGCAAGGAGCTCCTGCTGGTTTTTGCAGGTAGCGATTAACAGCTGCAGACCTTCGTCGGAGTCGCTAAAGGATGCCTGTACAGCAAGGTTCCGGCGAGATTGGGTTATTTCAGCCTGGGCAGCCAGGGCGACGTTTTTACTTGCTGTTACCTGTTCCAGAGCTGCGATATCGGCTTGAAGCAGTGCATCGTATTCCTGCTTGAGGATGCCCCGCAGTTTTTGCAGGCAATCAATTTCGTTGCTGAGTAATGCGGCGAGCTGTTGCTCTTGAGTCATTGTTTCAGCTGAGGTCTTGTTCAATTTTCAGAAGATTTTCCACGATTTTTTCTGCGTCGATCTCATAGGTACCGTCTGCTATTGACGTTTGGATGGCGGCGACCCGAGCGCTGTCAACATCGGGTATGTTGGCCAAGCTTTCTTCCAGCTTAAGCATTTCAGCGACCGTATTGGTGAAGGTCACGGTATCGCCGCTGACGGCAGGGGCTTTGCTGCCCGTCGTCGCAGCGGTACCGGCTGCGGATGCACCTGATACCGGGCTGGACGGGTGGGAACCCGGATTCACGTCAGCCCTGGGAGTTTTGATGCTCATCGTATTGTCAGTGCTCTTCATAAATTTATACGGCCTATATCTAGATAGCGGCTAATAGAACAATAACTTTAGGGAATTATGCACTAATTATGGCACGCTCACTGTCCCATCGGAATGGGCTGTGCCTTCTATTTGTTTCCCGGAGCTCAAGTTGGTCACAGAAATGCGCTCGCCTGACGCCGCATCCCTGAGTGCTTTTCCCTGAATTCTTACTTCCAGTCCGTCGAGACCAGTTACCAGCGTTACATTCTGCCCCCGCTTTATAACCTTTGGTCTACGCAGATGACTCACCCTGAAAGTTGAACCGGCGTCCAGCTGTCGGGTCAGCTCCATGCCAATAATGTGAAGCGGGTTAAAAATCACGCCATTGGCGGCGGAATTTATAGGTTGATTGACCATTTTGATGTCTGCTTCGGTAATCACTGTATTGCGGGCCAGCGGTCGGGCTAGTACCGGGACAGCCTGCTGGGCGCTGACATGGGTCCGCACATAGATAGTCCAGGGCTTGTTACCGGCGCATTCGACACCCACACTGACCGAGCCTAGTACATTGCTGGCTTGGGGAATGAAGCTGGTTAGCGGGTTCTGGCATGGGTGCAGACGTAACCGCTGATCCAGCGATCTAACCTCAACGGATACATTGTCATAACCGTGTTCCAGGGCGCGTTTTTCACTGGCGGATGCAGCTACGGCGATAATACTGTCCAACGGTTGACTGGTGTCGGCGCTGGCATAAGGGATAAACAGGTAAAATCCGGCTATCCATAGTTGTGTCAAAAAACACCAGCGCCAAAAAATTGTCATTTTCTGCTCAAAATCAATCGTCACCCGTTATACAGCATCTTTCGTGCCAGTTATTCGCTTGTGTGCGTATGGGCGGCAATGATTGCCGCGGTGGACGTTGCTTGCCGTTTTTAGACTCGTGAAAGCTCACAAAAATACCCTAACTAATTGATATTTATGTAAATAATATATTTGGCACGAATTGTGTATGTCTATTGGGAAAGGAGACAAATGTATGAATGCGATTGACTCGTTGTTTGGTGTATCCCCCCAGGCTCTTTCTATCCGCGCTCAACGGCTTGAGGTGATTTCCTCCAACCTGGCCAATGCGGACACCCCGGGCTACAAAGCCAGGGATATTGATTTTGGTGATGCCATGGCCAGGGCCCAGAGTGAGCGCGCGTTGCCGCACACATTGCCGCGCACAGGCAATGTTATGCACTTTGACGTTGGTAGTGCAGCAGGTGACCTTATGTATCGCGTTCCCTCGCAGCCTTCGCTGGATGGCAATACGGTTGAGACTGAGCAGGAGCATGCGGCGTTCATGGACAATGCCATTCGCTACCAGGCCAGCTTGAACTTTCTTAATGGTCGCATCAAGTCAGCCATGCTGGCACTGCGTGGAGAGTAGCCATGAGCCTTTTTAGCGTTTTTGACGTATCCGGTACCGCGCTTTCGGCGCAAAGCGTGCGCCTGAACACCATTGCCAGCAACATGGCCAATGCCGGCGTCATCAGCGGTAGTGCAGAAACGGCCTACCGCGCGCGCTACCCGGTATTTTCCTCCGCATTGGACTCTGCCCTGGGAGACCAGAACGCCGTGGGTGTGAGAGTAGATGGTGTGGTGGAGAGCCCGATGGAGCCGCGTAAAGAGTACCTGCCCAGTCACCCTATGGCCGATGCCGAGGGATATATCTATATGTCCAACGTCAATTCTGTCGAAGAGATGGCCAATATGATTTCTGCATCGCGTTCATACCAGAGCAGTGTTGAAGCGATGGAAACCACCAAGCAGCTGATCATGCGCACTTTGAGTCTTGGCAATTAGAGAATAGGAGAAAGGAATGGATCCAACACAAGGTCTGTCAGAGCTGTTTCCGTCGACATCAAATACGGCTGACGCCGCCAAGAAGCAGGGAGAGCTGGGGCAGGAAGATTTTATGGAGCTTATGGTGGCGCAACTGGAGAACCAGGATCCCACCAAGCCGATGGACAACTTCGAGTTTCTGTCACAGATCGCCCAGTTTGGCACCGTTGACGGAATTCAGGGCCTGCAGACCGGTTTTAGTGATCTGGCCAATATTATGAGCGCCAATCAAACCCTGCAGGCGGCGGGCCTGGTTGGACACAAGGTGATTACCGAGTCCAACCTGGGGGTTCTGGCCCCTGAGGAGACGCTGGATGCCACCATCGATGTGCCCCAGAACACTCCGAACATAACGCTGTTTGTGCAGGATATGAGCGGCCGCCTGGTGCACAGTCGAGAGCTGGGCGCTGCTGCGGCTGGAGACCTGAAAGTCCAGTGGGATGGCACCGATGATCAGGGCAACATGGCACCTCCGGGTCAATACAGAGTAAGTGCTGAGGCCATTATTTCCGGTCAGACGCAGGCGGCTTCAGTTTATGCACACAGTCTTGTGGAGTCAGTCAGCGTCGACCCGACAGGTGGGGGTGTCGCATTGAATTTGGCTGGCGGGGACCAGGTGGGTCTGTCCGCGGTGAAGGGTATTTTGTAAATAACAAAATTAATTAATCAGGAGAAAGACCATGGCGTTTGATACAGCGGTATCAGGGATTAATGCAGCAACAGCCGATCTGGGTGTTATTGGCAA
>JBLFXU010000169.1:0-6744 GCA_047609575.1 Bacteroidia bacterium
TGCTGCTGCTAATTCCAATCGCCTTTGGCACTTCAAGTATTGCCGGCATTATGGGTATGGGAGGCGGCATTCTGTTGATTGCTTTGATGCCAGGCCTGATTCCCGCGGCTGCCATTCTACCGCTGCATGCTGCTACTCAGCTGGCCAGCAACGTCTCCCGCGCCGGCTTTGGCGTGAAGCACATTGATTGGCGCATCATTCCTGCTTTTACTGTAGGTGCTTTGGCGGGCGTACTTCTAGGTGGCCAGATTTACCAAAGTCTCGACATGCGCTGGCTGCCTGCGTTGATTGGAGTGTTTATCCTGATCTTCACCTGGCTGCCTCTGCCCAAGCTCGGGGGCGGTGGCCAGCTGGCGCTCGTATTACTGGGCCTGTACCAGACAGGCCTTGGCATGCTGGCCGGAGCAACTGGGCCTGTCGGTGCCGCGGTCTTGCTCAGGCGCAACACGGAACGCGATTGGCTGGTGGTCAACACAGCGCTGTATATGAGCCTCAATCACCTGATGCGGGTAATTGCCTTTGCAGTAATTGGCTTTAGTTTTGCCCAGTGGTGGCTATTGCTGTTGGGCATGGTAATTGCCGGGATTTGCGGCTCCTGGGTTGGTACCAAGCTGAGGCCGAGGGTGCCGCAACTGAACTTCGAGCGCTTGTTTCGACTACTGGTGTCATTACTGGCATTGCGGATGATAGTGCATTCACTGCTACAGCTTCTCTAGATGTACATGCCGGTTATACTCGTTCAATGAAGATTGATGCATCATTCAGTGAGTTGCTGGGGTATTTGTATGAAGGCCCCCTGGAGGATCCCCCGTGGCAGTCTTTTCTGGGCTGTCTAAGAGAACATCTACAGGCAGACCTGGTAACGTTGCTACTACGCCCACCGAGTCTTGAGGAACAAGTAGTCATGCTTGCAGACGGCGGGTCGCTATCTGCAATCCAGAGTTACAACCAGGGTCAGTTCGTCCTGGACCCTTTTGTCGATCTACCTCACGCCGAAGTTGTTTGTCTGCATGAGTACTTGTCCACCGACGCACTGCTTGAATCAGACTTCTACCGTGTGATTATGCAGCCGCAGGGGTGGTACGATTTTATGGGAATAGATCTGCGCGAAAAGGGTGTGCTTGATGTGCGATTTCGCGTTGGCCGTTATGTCGGTGGCAAGGCTTTCGGAAGGCGTGAAAAAGATATTTTGGGTAGTCTTCTTCCTCACCTTGAGCGATCTATTGTACTGCAGCAACGTATCAGTCGCACGGAGCGCGAGCGAGCTGTCTATGCTGGCGCGGTAGAACAGTTGCAGGTCGCCACCGTGATTCTTGATGAGACAGGTAAGGCCTTGTCCAGCAATGCCGCCGCACAACAATTGCTCGAGACAGCGGGTGCCATAGTACTCACAGAGGGTGAGCTACAGCTGGCGAACAGGGCTGCGCATGAGAAATTTTGCGCTTTGTTGAAGCAAGTGCGTCACTCGCGTTGTGCTGCGCCACTGGCGGTTCATGCGATGCAGGTCCCCACCGCCAACGACTCTTCATCGCTGGGTCTTGTGGTGCGAGCAATAGCACCACCCGGTAGTGTGGAGGGTCGAGGTATGCCCAGTGTTGTCGTCTTCATCAGCGACCCTGAGCAGGCGATTGAACCAGAGCGACAGGCGGTAGTCAGTCTGTTTGGGCTGACACCCACGGAAGCCCGACTGTCACTGTATCTTGCCAAGGGCCAGACCCTGGACGAGGCTGCGCAGGGCATGCAAGTCAGTCGGAACACAGCAAGGGCGCATTTGAGAGCAGTATTTTCCAAGACGGGTGTTACTCGGCAGTCTGGCCTGGTGCGCCTGATTTTAAGCAGTGTGGCGCCGTTGGCCGGGGAAGGATAGTCCTCGAGGGAGGGCATGCTGTTAGCGATAACACCGTTCAAATGGTTGCCGTGATTCCCCGAACAAGCGATGCCGCGTTTTAACCCCTGCGTGTTTCAAAACTGCACATAGCCATTCACCCTGTATTGACTAAGGTCAATGCCCTGCCACGACTAGCCCCCTAACATTGCTCTGCAACGGCGCGGAAAAACCCCCGGGTGGTCTTATCAGAAGGAGTGTGAGGATGACGAGTATAATGAGGATGGCCTTTGCCGTCGCCCTCATGGGTGCTGCTGTCTCTGTGCAGGCCCGGGAAAAAGGGGACTGGATACTAAGGGCGGGGGCCACTGCGGTCGATCCCAATACGCGCAGTGACACGATCCATCTACCCACAGGGCTGGAGGCGAAGGCGCGAGCCGATGATGATATCCAGTCGGGCCTGATTCCACTGAATATGGCGGAAGACAAGTGGGCTATTGAGATATTGGCCGCGACACCTTTTGACCATGATCTGGAAGCTCGCGGTAAGGGCGCTATAGCTGGAGTTTGCCTCCCTGCAGGCACGACCAAGTATTTACCACCCACTGTGAGCGTTCAATGGCACCCCCGGGGTTGCCAGTCAGGCTGGCAGCCTTATATTGGACTAGGCGTTACTACATCTATTTCTGTGACGAGGATGTGGATGGCGAGTTGATCGGCCTTTTGGGTGACTTGACCGATGGTGCTGTGACGGACGCCAACCTGAGTGTAGATGATTCTCTCGGTCTGGCTATTCAGGCCGGCATCGACTATCCGCTAACCGAAAACCTGGCACTGAATCTGGCGGTTTGGTATATCGATATCAACACTACTGCGGTGATTACCGCGAAGGCGGACGGTGTTACTGCGGCGAAAGTAAAGTTCGATCTTGAGCTGGACCCCTGGGTTTACAACATCGGTATTGCCTACAAGTTCTAACCGAACCCCGACTGGCCAGCTCACCTCATTTCACCTGCGACCAGTTGGCGCCTGCCTCGCTGTTCACGCAGCGGGGCTTTTTTTTGCCCTTTATGTCTGGCACTAGCGTTTGCAACGGGTTTGTTACTAGCGCTGTCCGCTGTTTCCCTTTAAAAGGCCGTTGCGCATCGTGGCGATTGTCAGTGCCTTAAAGCGCTTGCAAGCTTAGGCCAAGACGTTCGCGAAGCTCGGCTGTGGCATCCTCTTGCCCCGCCGGCGCGATAGCAGCGGTGCTTGCCAGTTTCGGTTGCAGGTAGGTTTGGGTCACGCGAGTTAGGTCGTCCAGGGTTACGTGTAACACTCGCTGACGGAACTCTTCGCGCTGTGCATGACTGCGTCCGAACAGTGTGTTGTGAAAATGTTGCTTGGCTTCGCCCGCGGGTGAGCCAGGTTTGTCCAAGCTGCCAATCACACCCAATATTGCTTCTTCCAGCACGCGGTACTCATGTTTGTTACTCAGCATCCAGTCGATTGCCGCGTCAAAGTCCGCAAGCGTCTCTTCGAGTCTCGGGTCGCGATAGGAATAAAATCGGAACGCTGCAATCCCGGAATCCTGCGAAGCGCCGCCACCATAAGCACCACCTTGTTCTCGGATTGCCCGGTGTAGAAAGCCGTTGCGTAGTACGCCGCCTAATACTGTCAGGGCTGCCGCGTCTGCATGTTCAACCGGTACTGTCGGGTAGGCCCGGGCGCAGAAGTTCACTTGTGTGTTGGTGAGCCATAGTTCGCCGCGTTGCTCTCTAATCGGGTCCAGGCTGAGTCTGTCGCTGGACGTGCTGGCGGTACGACCGGCCCAGATGCTCGCCGCGCCAGATATCACCTGCTCCAGGCGCTCATTCTCGGCGATGACAAGAAATTGCAGCGGTGCACTGGAGAAAGTCTGGTGCAGGTTTGCCAGGTCTTCTGACAGGGATTGCAATGCGGCGTCATCACTCAGGCTGTCGTCCAGTTCCCGCAGCGTACGGATGCCGGCCAATCCTGACTGGGCATGACTCAGTGCCGCGAGAGGGCTCATGCCGGCGGAAGCGGCTGTCATCGCAAGGACATGGCCATTGCCGGTAATTCCCTGTTCACGCCGGGCCCGCTGCTGGTTGATCAGTTCACGGATGCGGCTTGTTTCGTCGAAACGCGCATTCTGCAGCGTGTCGTGCATCAGCTGTGCCTGTTCCTGTGCATTGCGCGCTAGCGCTTTGGACGACACTGTGAAGTAGCCGCTGGCGTTTTGCTCATTGTCTGCCTGGGCGCGTAGAGCAGGGTAGGCTGAGATGGAACCAACGGTCGCAGCTTGTCGCTGCTGCGTTTGCAAATAGCTGTCGCTGCCCAGTCCTAGTTCGGTCAGCATGCCCGAGTAGAGCGGCAGTGTGCTTAGTTGATCGGCCGATAATTGGGGCAGGGGGGCGATGGCCTGTTGGTAAACCAGTCCGTTGGTGCCGGCTGCGTAGGTTGTGAAGGACAGATTTGCAGGAGAACTCGCCGTGCTGACGAGTTCAGGCAGCTGCTCTGGCACATCGCTCAGTTGTACTTTGGGCAAGATGCTCTCATCGTCTTGTTGCGCCTGTCTGGCCAATAAGTCTGCAGCGAGCTTAACGGTGGCCTCGCGTGCGGATTCATCCATGCCTTGCTTGATGTCTGCAAGTCGGCTGCGCTCTTCTTCTACTTGTCTTGGAGAGAGTTCCGGGTCGGGTGATAGCGTCAGGGTTATGCGGTGAGGATTGTCCAGCAGTAGCCTTTTGGCGAGCTCGCGAATATACAGTGGATCGCGAATTTTTTGCCGCAATGACTCAATCACAGGATCAAGATTCAATACCGCAATAGGATCACTGTAATGCGTGGCAGAGCCAATGGCCTGCAGTATGAGTTGCAGTCCATACGGGTAGCTGTCGCCACTGATCTCACGTTGGTGCAGTTCGAGTTGATGCAGTACCGCTTCCAGGTTCTCTTCGCTAACACCTTTTTCAGCGACGCTTTCGATTACGTCCAGAACCAGGGCCTCGAGTGCTTCTGCATGCTCTGCTTCGCTGCCCTCAATACCACAACAGAACACCAGTTCGCGCATGGAGTCTTCGAGCCCGCACAGTGGCGAGGGTGCGCGGCCCAGTTCGGTTGTTTCCAGTGCGTGCTGCAGTGGTGAGGCGCTGTTGTCCAAAAGAACGCTGGACAGCAGTTGTGCTTCGAGGAGCTGCTCCAGGTCGGTACTTTCTCCCAGCATCCAGCCCACTACCAAGTGAGTCTTGCCGGTTAGTTCATCGCTTTCGTCGTAGGCATAGACGTCGCTAACAGACAGGGGGGCATTCAGGCGTTGCTCAGGCGCAACCTGTATCCGTTCATTCAGGCGCTCAAAGCGTCCCAGTGCTTTGTCCTCGAATACCTGTTGGTGCTCGACCGCAGCAATATCGCCGAAGGTCATAAAAATGGCATTGGTTGGATGATAATGACTCTTGTAAAAGTCGCGCAGCCCCTGATAACTAAGGTCGGGGATATGCGCGGGGTCGCCACCGCTGTTGTAATGGTATGTGCTAGTGGGAAACAGGTGCTCGCAAAGTTTTTGCCAGAGCACGCTGCTAATTGCACTCATGGCGCCTTTCATTTCGTTGAAAACAACGCCCTTGAAAACCAGCTCGCTGTCGGGGTTGTCGTTTTCGGAAAACTCTACTCGATGCCCCTCCTGAGCAAAGTCCAAGGGGTCCAGACGCGAGAAAAATACAGCGTCAAGATAGACGTCCAGCAGGTTGTCAAAGTCCTTGCGGTTCTGGCTGGCAAAGGGATATGCCGTCCAGTCTGAACTGGTGAAGGCGTTCATAAAGGTGTTCAGTGAACGCCGCAGCATCATAAAGAAGGGGTCACGCACCGGAAAGCGTTCGCTGCCACACAATGCAGTGTGCTCAAGTATATGGGCGACGCCGGTGGAGTCGTGCGGCACGGTCCGTAGCGCTACCAGGAAAACGTTCTCGCTGTTTTTGGATGCAAGGTGGTAGTGCACGGCACCTGTAGCACGATGCTCGTATTGTTCTACGCGGATATTGAGGGACTCAATGTCTTGCTGGCGAATAGGCTCAAAGGCCGGGTGCGCTGTGGCGGTGTCGCTCATTTGAATCTTTCTACCTGGATAAAAGAGGGCGCCATTCTAGCGCGATTATTGCCCTTGGGGGCTATTACTGTGCTTTGGAATCAGTTCAATCCGATACAGCCATGGCCAGTGCTTGCCCGTGACCCAGAGCGCGCCGTCCTGCGGATTCCTTGCAATGCCATTGAGTACACCGGTATCAGGCCTCCGTTCGCTGCTTGGGAGTAAACCGGTTAGATCGACAGTGGCCGAAATATTCCCTGACGCAGGGTCGATGATGACGATTTGATCGGTTTGCCAGATATTTGCCCAGATCGCACCGTCAATCCACTCGAGCTCGTTCAACTTATGTACAGGTCGATCGTTCAGTGTGACCGGCAGCGTGCGAACGATGGCAGCATCTTCGGGCTGCATAAAAAACAGCTTGTCGCTCCCGTCGCTGTAAATCAGTTGCTTGCCGTTATTGGTCAGCCCCCAGCCTTCGCCGGGCAAGCGCAGCCAGTGCTGGTAGGCCAGGTCCTTGAGCTGGTAGACGAGCAACATTTGCTTGCGCCAGGTCAGCTGAAAGAGTGTGTCATCCAACACGGTGAGACCTTCAGCAAATAGCTTTGGGTGTAATTTGCGGCCACTCTCCAGTTGCATGTCTTCGAGCCGATAACGCAGCAACCGGGATTTGCCATAGTTGCCGGAGCTGACGTAGAGCCGCTCGTTAACAATTTCCAGGCCCTGCACAAAGTTGTCCCTGGGATGGGGTTTGCGGTCCAGCACTTGCACGGTGTATTGGTCAACGCCCCAGCAGTTCAGTGAAAGCAGGAGTAGCAGGGCGGTCAAGTGCGTC
>JBLFXU010000170.1:0-6739 GCA_047609575.1 Bacteroidia bacterium
GCCATGCCTGCGTGTGCGTCTCCAGTGCGGTGCGCTTGATTGCCTGTAACGCCAGTGGCGCCTGCCGACAAATGTTCTCGGCATAGTGTTCCGCGCGTGCCTGCAATTGCGACAGCGGAACCACTTCCGACACCAGGCCCATGACCAGTGCCTCCTGTGCGCTGACCGGTTCACCACCGAGCAGAATTTTCATCGCATGTGCCCAGGGCAACTGCCGGGCAAGGCGCACCATTGAACCCGCGCCAGGCACTACCCCAACTTTGGGTTCGGGCAGGGCAAATTGCGCATGATCAGCCGCGATACGGATATCTGTCGCCTGTAGCAGCTCCGTGCCACCCCCTAAAGCCCTGCCGTTCACCGCGGCAATAACGGGCTTGTACAGCGGCTGCGCCTTGAGCATGATTTTGTCAGCGATCAGCGGGTCCGATACAAGGCGTTCTTCTATCGGATTTTGCGGCTCTCGTGCACCCGTCCACAAGGGAATCACTTCTCCTAGATCTCCACCGGCACAAAAGTCCTTGTCGCCCGCGCCTGTCACCACCACCACGCGCACATTGTCGTCCTCGCGAACCTCCTGCCAGGCGTCGGCCAACTCGACAAACATCTCGCCGTTGAGCCTGTTGTGTTTGTCCGGGCGATTCAGTGTTATCCAGGCTTGTTGGCCGCGCTTTTCGAACAGTAGGGTATTCATGGCTACGCTCCATATTTCACAGGGGGACCACACTAGCCGAACCTCGCGCTGCGCCCAAGTCGAAATTGCGCAAAGTCCAAAGCAGGTCCATACGCTTGAACCATCGGACAGCCACTGAATCGCCGCCGTATCACAGCGCCTGAACACAGACTTGCGTGAGACATTCGAATAGCAGTCTCTCGGGTTAGGCGGTAAGCCCAGTCCAGCCGTCCCACAGCAACTTACAACCCAGAACGACCAGGAAAAAACTGATCACTTTGTAATAAAAACCCGATGCCGAGCGCTGCACCAGATAGTGCCCCAGCCAGACACCCAGTGGGGCCAACGGAACAAGTACTGCTGAAAGTAGCAGGTTGTCCGGCGTGAACTGTCCCAGGCTATAGTAAGGCACCAACTTAACGGCATTCACAACGGCAAAGAATACGCCCGCGGTGCCTGCATACAAAACCGGTGTAAGATTTTTAGGCATTAGGTAGATGGTCAGCGGTGGCCCACCCGCGTGAATGCTAAAACTACTGAACCCGGCCAAACCGCCAAAGAATGTCGCACTGCTTGCCTTGTGCTCCATACTGCTACGACTGGTAAGCCCCAGCAGATGCTGCAGTCCAAACACCAGCGAGAGCGCGCCGATTAGCAGGCGCATGTAGTGTTCATTCATGAATTCAGCGACAAGATACCCAAGCACAACACCCGCGATAGCACCGGGCAGCAGCAGACTCAGGGCGCGGCGATCGAATAAGCCCCAGTAGGTTTTCACTACCAAGACATCCATCACCACCAGAATGGGTAACATGATTGCAGCCGCCTGCGTAGGCGGCATAACCAGTGCCATCAATGGCACCGACAGTACGGCGACAGCGCCGCCGAAACCACCCTTCGCTACACCAAACAGCAGTACCGCAGGCACGCTGGCAAGGTAGAACCAGGGGTCGGTCAGCAAGGGAGTCTCAGTCTACCAGGCCGAATTCACTGCCCAACACATCAATGATTTCCGCTTTGGGGTTGTCCGACAGCGGCAGGCTGGCGCCGGTAATTTTTTCAGCAATGTTGACGTAGGTCTCTGACACAGACATCAGCACTTCGGTTGGCAACACATTGTCTTCGGCCAGGGCAAACCGCTCCGGCATGCGCGACTTGTTCGTCAGAATGTCCGGATCGGGGAAATGTGACAGCAACAGCTGTCGGAAGCCTTCCTTGGAGTTCTCTACGACCTTGCCATCGCGCAGCGCCGCACCATCCCAGATGCGTGAAGAATCTGGTGTCCCTACCTCATCCATGTAAATCAGTTTGTCATTGCCTGCGGCATCAGTGACATAACCAAATTCGAACTTGGTATCGACAAAGATCTGGTCAAGTGTTGCCAACTCGTCGCTGATTACATCAAAGCCCTCGGTGAGCAAGCGCTCATACAAATCGACATCGGCAACGTTGTTGAATTTGAAGGCACTGAAGTTGTTCTCTATATCTGCCCGGGTAATGTTCACATCATCCACTTCAGGCACGCCGGGAATCCCCGTGAGAATTCCTTTGGTAGAAGGTGTTATTAATAGATCAGGCAGCTTCTGGTCACGCTGCAGTCCATCGGGAATTTGCATACCGCAAAACTCGCGCTCGCCTTTTTCATAGGAACGCCACATTGAACCGGTGATGTACTGGCGCGCAATCGCCTCAATCATCACCGGGCGTGCCTTTTGTACAATCCATACCAGTGGATGTGGAATTTCAAGAATGTGACTGTCAGCCAGTCCCGCTTCACGGAACATCTTGAACCAGTGATTCGATATTGCATTGAGCGCAGCGCCTTTACCCGGAACGCCGCGCATGCCGCCTTCACCTTCCCAGATACACTCGAACGCAGAGATGCGGTCAGAGATCACCATAATCGCCAGGGGCGCATCCGGCGCAACATTGTAGCCACGCGTGGAGATCAATCGGGCGCTGTCGCTCTTGTTCAACCAATACACCGAGCGCACCTTGCCACTGTGCACAGGCTCATCGGTACGAATGGGAAGATCGTTGTTAACAGCCAATACCTTGTCGGCAAGACTCATACTCATGTCGTATAACCTATATAAATTGTGCGGTTTTACGCTGCGAGTCCTGACCGGACTGTAGCGCGGGAAAAAAAAGTGAATTCTAGCAGAGGTGACTAGGTGGGCTACAACTTTTTGCGCTCTCGGGTTGTGGCTCAGCTTGAAACCAAGCGCCGTTATTAAGGAGCATGGGAGCTAGCGTGTCATCGGGGGCGTCTGGCGAGAGGAGAGCCTGCCCCGCTTTACCGGGTGCGTCGCCGGGCCAGCCTGTACAGGGAGGTACGCTTTTTGGCGCGGCAGGCGTCCCCTGTGACACGCTAGCTCTCGTGCTCCGTGACCCATGAACATATTCAAATTGAGCCACTACCCGCTCTCGAAGTCGCGTGCCAATGCGCCCTGAGATGCTACAATACCGCTAATTATGCGGGGCTTTTAGTGGGCCCTTCACCGTGCGACAGGAACGAATTTCAGTATGAGCGATATTCCACAGACTCCCTACCAGATTATGGGCGAAGACGGCATTCGGGAGCTGGCGAACGTGTTTTACGATGTCATGGACGCCCTGCCTGAAGCGTCAGGCATCCGCGCCATGCACGCTGCGGACCTCTCGCCCATGAAAGAGAAGCTGGCGCAGTACCTGACCGGCTGGATGGGAGGGCCGCCGCGGTATGCGGACAAACATGGCACGGTCTGCATGACCGAACCGCATGAGCCCTTCCATATTGGCCCGGAAGAGCGGGATCAGTGGCTGCTGTGCATGAATCGGGCACTGGAGCAGACCAGTGCCAGCGCAGAACTCGTTGAAATGCTGCGTATTCCCCTGTTTCGGGTGGCAGATGCGGTCCGCAACAAAGAAGGCCCCAGCAGTGCAGCCACAAATCCGAACGTTATTGCAGCAAACTAGACCGTGAACCAGAACCGAGTAAACTAGAATGCCAACAGCCTTCCTGCTTTGGGGGGCTATCCGCTAGAATCACGCCTTCGCACCTCACCGGAAACAATTCATGCCTCTGCCCTTCTTGTTGATCGCCACTATCGTTGGCGGCGTTTTGCTGTGCCCCACCGCCCATTCCGCAGAGAAGTTGCTGACCGAAGATGTACTGGTCACTGCCAGCCGCGTGGCAGAGGAAAGCCGCAGCCTGGCCCTTACCTGGACCGTCGTGGACGAAAAGGCGCTGGCCATCGTTGGCCCCGTGCATATCAACGAGATCATGCAGCAAGTTCCAGGTGCCTGGATCAGCCGTGGCAACGGTCAGGAGAGCCTGATATCGCTGCGCTCGCCCGTACTGACTGGCCCCGGCAGCTGCGGCGCATTTCTTACGGCGTCGGACGGCATCAGTTTGCGAGCACCGGGGTTCTGCAATGTGAACCAGCTGTTTGACGCTAACGCGGAACAGGCCGGTCGCATTGAAGTGATCAAGGGGCCGGCGACGGCGCTGTATGGCTCCAATGCCATGCACGGTGTCATCAACATTTTGAGTGCGCCGCCCACCGACCAGGCTGACCACGGCCTCGCGTTGGAAGCGGGCCCGGATGATTACTACCGCGCCAAATACCACTACCGCGCCACCGAGGGCGCACATGGCATCAGCCTCAATGCGAACGGCGTCAGCGATGGCGGCTACAAAGACGACGCCGGCTTTGACCAGCAAAAGCTCACCCTCAGACACGACTACCAGGGCAGTGAGTGGCAGCTGCGTACCGTGCTGGACGCCAGCAACCTGAACCAGGAGACAGCGGGGTTTATACAGGGCTTTGAGGTCTATAAAGACGATGACCTCAAGAACTCTAACCCCAACCCCGAAGCGTACCGGGACGCGCGTTCACTGCGCCTTTATAGCCGTGCCAGCCGCGAACTGGACAGCAATACCACACTCATAATTACTCCCTACCTGCGGTCCAATGAAATGGAGTTTCTGCAGCATTTTCTGCCCTGGCAACCGGTTGAAGAAAACGAACACGACAGTCTGGGCATCAGAGCCAGCATTCACACATTGGTTGATGACGTCAGCTGGATCATCGGTCTGGATACAGAATATACCGATGGCACGCTAAAGGAGGTCCAGGCCGATGGCTTCAGTGCCAACCAACCGGCTGGCGTGCACTACGATTACCAGGTTGATGCCAGCGTTCTTGCCGGGTTCACCCAGTGGCGCACACAGTATGATTCCCCCTGGGAATTCACCGGTGGCCTGCGCTTTGAGCACACCAACTACGACTACGACAATCGCACAGAAGATGGCACTCCCTGCGGGCCCGAAGCCAGCAATTGCCGCTTCTTCCGACCGGCAGATCGAGAGGACAGTTTTTCCGACTGGTCACTAAACCTGGGCGCCAGTTACCAATGGGCGGATCACCAGATCACTTACCTGCGCATAGCGCAGGGCTTTCGCGCACCGCAAACCACGGAGCTGTATCGCCTGCAGTCCGGCCAGAGCGTGGCAGAGCTGGAATCAGAGGAAATCGACAATATCGAACTGGGCCTGCGCGGGCGCTATAACAATGGTGCCAGCTACGATCTCGCCCTGTTTTATATGGAAAAAGACGAGGTCATCTTCCAGGACTCCAACCGACAGAACGTCTCGGGTGCCAAGACTGAGCACTACGGCGCAGAACTGGGTATTCGCTTGCCGCTGTCAGAGACTGTGAGCCTGGGCATCGATGCGACATTCGCAAGCCATACCTACGCCGACCCCATCGCCCTGCTGGGCGCCAGCGGTAACATCAAGGGCAATGACATCGACACTTCACCCAACGCCTTTGGCAGTGCGCGACTTGACTGGGACCTGTCTGGAATCACCGGAAGAATGAGCCACGCCCAGCTGGAATGGGTCTATCTGGACGAGTATTACCTGGAACCAGACAACGAACACCAGTACGACGGCCACTCCTTGCTCAATCTGCGTTTGTCCGGAAATCTGACATCGCGCCTGGCCTGCAGCCTGCGTGTGACCAACTTACTGGATGAAGACTACGCGGAACGCGCAGATTTCGGCTTTGGCAACTATCGCTACTTCGTTGGCCAGGACCGCGGGGCCTATTTTGAGGTCTCGTACCAGTTTGGCGACACGCTCAACTAGTTATGACGATCAGTTCTGACGATCAGCCCGGCCAACTAGCCTTGCCCATCAGGTTCCAGCCAGGAATAGCCGCGCCTTCCCTGCAACCCGCCGGTGTGCACCACCAATGCCGGCTCATCAACCGACCATGCGCCACCAGCGCGCAGTTGGTGCAGAGCAAACAGCGTTTTAGCGGTGTAAACAGGGTCAAGCGCAACAGGGTCGAGTGCAACACGCTGCACGCGCTCAAAATCCAGGATGAAGGCTCTGAGCTCGGCAGAAACCCGTGCAAAACCACCGCAGTGAAAATCGTGTAGCACTTCCCAGTGCGCGTGCTCTTTTGCCGCCAGTCCGGCAAGTAGGGACTGTACTCTCTGCTCGGTATCGACCGCCCCTTTGAGCGCCGACACGCCGGTAACCCGAACGTCCTTGTCCAGTGCAGACACCAGCCCCGCTAGCGTTGTGCCCGTTCCAACAGGCAACAGCACATGGCGTGAATCAGGAGAGACGCTCAGCAGCATGCGCGCTATATCGGCACACCCGCGAGCACCCGGTTCCCCACCGCCCCCTTCGGGTATGACCAGACAGGGGGCATAGCGCGCCTCGAGCTCAGCGAGGAAACCTGCATCCGCGCGACGGCGATAGTTAGAGCGACTAACGCGCTCCAACCGCATACCCCAGCGCTGTGCATCTTGCAGGGTAGGCGTTAGGGTTTCACCACCGCGCACTAAACCGATGGTTTCAAATCCCTGCTCCGCACCCAACGCCGCCAGGGCATGCAAGTGGTTGGACCAGGCGCCGCCGAAGGACAGCACGCGCGTAAGTTTTTGTTCGCGCGCCAGCGCTAAATAAGGTGCAAGTTTGCAGGCTTTGTTACCCGGCGCCCGCCCGCCCGTCAGGTCGAGTCGCAGCAGCGAGACGTTCGCAAGGGAAACACCAAGGACAGACTCTGCCGA
>JBLFXU010000171.1:0-6721 GCA_047609575.1 Bacteroidia bacterium
GACAGGTGGGCGATCTCATCGTAATGCCAGGCGCTGGCAGAGGATATATTGATAATGCGAGGGTTCTGGCCGCCCCGCAACAACGGTATAACCGCCTGACAACAGAATACGGTGCCAAGAAAGTTGGTATTAACCTGGGCCACTACTTCTGCTTCAACCAGTTTCTCTACGGGGTTGGGTCGCGCCATGCCCGCATTATTGATCAAGCCATCGAGCCTGCCAAAATGTGCCTTGATGGCTGCAAATGCCGCAGTAATTGATACCTGGCTGCTAACGTCGCCGGGAATACCAAAGGCGTGATCCGTGCCAATCTCAGCGACAGCTTTTTCCAGCGCATCTGCGTTGCGACTGATCACACCCACTCGGGCACCATGCTCCACCAAATCCTTGGCAATCGCCAGGCCAAAGCCGCGTGATCCGCCAGTGACGATGTAAACAGCGCCGTTCAACGCACTGTTCACAAGCCGATCGCTATAGTCTTGGTTTCAAGGTATTCCTCAAAACCCTCAGGCCCCATTTCTCGCCCCACTCCACTTTGCTTATAGCCGCCAAAAGGCGCATCTGGCCCATAGAAGATTCCGCCGTTTACGTTGATAGTGCCGGTGCGGATGCGCCTGGCAACAGCGAGTGCACGCTCAGTAGTGCCTGCCCAGACACCGCCAGACAGACCGTAGTCTGAATCATTGGCAATACGGATGGCATCTTCTTCATCCTCGTAAGCGATGACAGACAGCACAGGCCCGAAAATTTCTTCGCGCGCAATGGTCATATCGTTGGTCACATCCATAAAGACCGTCGGCTCAACGTAATAGCCTTTTTCCAAATGCGCAGGCTTACCACCTCCCAGCAGCAACCGAGCGCCCTCTTCTTTACCCTTTTCAATAAGCGCCAACACGCGATCGCGTTGCTTGGCATTCACCAATGGCCCCATAATCTGACCATCCGAAGAAGGGTCACCGTATTCGATAAAGCCAAAGTAAGTTGGCAACAGCTCTTCCACTTCTGCCTGTCGTGATTTGGGAATCAACAGCCGCGTCTGTATGGCACAGCCCTGTCCCGCATGAAAACAAACCGCCAGGCAACTCAACAAACTGCTGCCCAGATCCGCATCGTCCAATACGATATTGGCCGATTTTCCGCCCAACTCCAGGAAAACCTTTTTCACCGTTTGCGCCGCGCGGGCCATGATGTGCTTGCCCACTGCAGTAGAGCCGGTGAAGGACACCATATCAACGCGAGGGTCACTCACCAGTTGATCCCCTACGACTGCAGGGTCCAAAGAGGTTATGACATTAAAAACGCCCGCAGGAATATCGGTTTTCTCCTTCACGATGCGTCCAAGCATGGTGGCTGACCAGGGTGTATCAGGTGCCGCCTTGAGTATGATAGTGCAGCCTGCGGCCAATGCGGGAACACACTTGGCCAGATTGATCTGCAATGGAACATTCCACGGCGTGACGCACGCAACAACACCAATGGCTTCTTTCTCCACCAAGCGTTTTGACGTGCTCCCCATGAGTTCCATCTCGCCAATATCACGGCTCCACTTAAACTGCGGCAGGGCATTGAGCGTGTATTCCATGAACCGGATCGGCAACTCACACTGTGGGCCCATATCGCCGCAGGTAAACAGTGGCGCTCCGGTCTCCGCCATGATTTGTTGCCTGAATTCTTCCTCGACTTCCAACAAACCATCTCGTAACTGAGTCAAACACTGCAATCGAAACGCATGATTAGTGGACCAATCGGTTTCATCGAAAGCACGGCGCGCGGCGGCAATGGCCCTTTCCATATCCTCGGGGCCCGCATCGGCAGCTTCACCAATTTTTTCTTCCGTAGCAGGATTAATATTGGGATAGGTCTTGCCTGATGCGGCCGGAACCAGCTCGCCATCAATAAACAAATTTACTTCCGGGTTCATGCACATAACTCCTTATGGTAAGGGTGGTTGCGATTCATCATTTTGAAGGCGGACGGGATTCATCGGTTGCCAAAAAAACGCTTTCAATACGGTCTCGAATGAACTCCGCCGTGGGCATGGTGACGCCCTGCTGCGCTGCGGTATCAAGCGCACAATTGAGGTCTTTGCGCGCGAGCGTGCCAAAGCCGCCGAAGATTTCTGTCATCTGCTCATGCGTGCACGACGGCGCGAGTGCATTGCGGCCACTGACAAAACTGTACATCTGTGGATTCACCACACCGTTGGCAAACCCCACCTCCTTGACGACATCCAGCGACAGCCCGCAGGCATCTGCCAGTCGCGCCGCCTCGGCCAACGCAACAAATTCCGCATACTGTATAAAGTTGTTGCACAGCTTCAGCGCTATACCGGAGCCCAGAGGGCCCGCGTGGACAATCTTGTCCGCCGATGTGCTTATCACTTTGGCAACGTCGGCCAGATCTTGCTCTGTGCCACCTACCATATAGCACAGGGTACCTTCCTGCGCTCCATTAGCGCCGCCCGTCATGGGCGCGTCGATGAGCCGTAAGCCTTTTGCTTGTGCTTCGCCCGCCCACTTCAGCAAATTGGCCTGGATGACGGTGCTGTGCACAGCAATCAACGTGCCCGCAGCTGCATTGGCGAATATGCCGCCATCGCCGTACAGCAGCCCTTCTACCTGTGCATCATCTCGAACACAAATACCAATGTGTGTGCAGACCGCCGCCAGCTCTGCCAGTGAACCACAATCCACCGCGCCTTCGGCGGCCAGCTCATCGACCGCAGGCTGATAGATATCGAACACGTGGGCATTGATGGTCTCGCACACCATGTGCTTCGCCATCGGCTTGCCTATGTCCCCGAGGCCGATGAAACCAGCACTTATCTTATCGCTCATTGCGCTTTCCTTTATTGCAAACTCTGTCGCAACTCTTGTTGCAACGACTGTCACAGGGCTTGCTTCAACGCTGCCACATGTCACTAAAAGAGGCGCTAGTTTAGACCCGGCAATTCATTTATGTCAATGCTAATTGACTAGTCGTCAATCCTCATTTACTATCCAGATAATGAACAGCACCGCTGCACAGCCTACAGCCGCACAATCAATCGAAAGCCGCTATCGCGACAACTTTCCCAGGCACGTACTGGAAGTATCGCGCTACCTGCAAACCAGAATGATGGATACCCTGCAGGAGGAGTGTGGCCACAAAGACCTGCGGCTTGGCTTCGCACCGTACATTACATTAATTGGTGAACGGACCTGCCGGCCCACGGAATTGGCGGAAGTACTGGGCATCACCCGGCAAGCCTGTAACCAGGCAATACGACAGATCGAAGCGGCAGGCTATGTCGCGCAGACACCGGACCCGCAGGATGGCCGTGCCAGGCTTCTGGCGCTGACCAAGCAGGGCCGCAAACTACGTCGCGACGGCGTGGTCGTTGTTAGCGGACTGGATTTGCAGTTTGTGCAGCTTGTCTCCAAGCCCTCTGCTATCACTGCCGCCAGGAGCCTCGCCAAACTGACCAATGCCCTGGGGCTGGCAGGCGCGCTATTGGAGGACGAGCCCGTGCTCTACAGCGGGCTTGGTGGTTTTTTGCCAAGACTGTCCGACTACGTCTACCACCGCCTAATGATTCTGACTCAGGCCAAGGGACACCCGGGCCTGAAACTATCGTTTGGCCAGGTTCTCCCTCACATAGGGCCAGACGGCGGACGTATCCAGAAGATCGCCGCGATACAGGATGTCAGCAAGCAGGCCATCAGTGTCATCGTCGCTGAACTGGAGGCACTGGGTTACCTGCACCGCGAGGCTGACCCCGATGATGCACGCCAGATAGTCTTGCGCTTCACCGAACAGGGTAAATCCTTGATTAGGGACTCTGTGGCCAGCGTCAGCGAGTTGGAAAGTGAATTTGCTGAAATGCTTGGCGGTCCTGCCATGCTGCAACTGGCAGCAACATTCGGGCAGCTCTTTCAGGGGCTTGGTCTGGGCCTGGAACAAGAGATGCTTGAAAGTCGTGGCGAAGTAGACATCACGCTACTCGCGCAACAGCTACTGCAACAACTAGGCGTGCAGCGCAGTCTGGCACTGGGCCGACTCCTGACCACCCATCCTGAGAACGAGAGGTAACGGCAATGAATACGGATTGGTTAATGACAATCTGGGGGCACTACAACTTTCTCGCTGCTGTAATAGCACTGTCAGGCATCATTGCCATCAGTGTGTTGGGCAAGCGGCTTGCCTTTACAGTACCTGGGCTGGCGAAGATGCGCGACATCAACAGAGCTGAGGACAAACAGAAATGGGCGAAAGAAAAATACCCTCCCATGGTCCGATCCACCCAGAATGTCGGCAAATACTGCAACTTCACATTTTTCCCTTTCATATTGCCCTTCTGCGTAACTATGCAATCGCAGCCGTGGTGGCAAGTCCTGCTAGACGTTTTCATCATCCTCATGTTTTACGATTTTTTGTACTATCTGTCGCATCGCTTCTGGTTTCACGGCAATGGCAAAATGCGCCAGGTTCACGCCGTTCACCACCAGGCCCGCAACCCGACCTATCTGGACGCACACTATGTTCACCCCTTTGAAACGTTTGTTGGCCTTGCGCTGTATCTGGGCTCAGTGGCGCTACTGGCTGCGCTGATGGGGCCGTTCCACGTAGTGACGATAATCGTGACATTTGTAATTTTCTTTCAGATCAACCAGATCAACCACACTTTCGTAGACTTGCCCTACTTCCCGTTCAAATCCCTCAGCTGGATCACGGCAAAGCACCATGTGCACCATGAAAATATGCACAAGGGTAACTACGCTACGATCACGCTGTTCTACGATAAAATATTCGGCACTCTGGACTAAACACAAGGAATCTATGCAATGAACGACGCTGAACGCCGCGCTCTGGGCGAAGAGACAATCAAGGAAGTGTATGCAGGTGACGTAGTAGTACCACCTGAAGGCTATGCTTTCACCGACATCATGCTGAAACAGGTCTTTGCTGAACTGTGGACGCGCGACACCCTGTCGATGCGCGACAAACGTATTTTGCTGCTGGGTATCATTGCTGAAAAAGGTGAAACCAGTACTTTCAAAATTCAGATCAAGGCGTCGCTGAAACGCGGCGAAGTGAACGCCGAAGAGGCAAGGGAGTTCCTGCTATTTATTGCACAGTATTCCGGTTATCCACGCGCGGCCGCGCTAATCGGCCCGATAGAAGAAGCCATTGCTGAAGTAGAGAAAGAACAAGCCGCGAGCTGATTTGGCAGCTCTGCGCCAGGCCCGCCCATGCAAGACGCTGTCGGCATAGG
This sequence comes from Bacteroidia bacterium, assembly GCA_047609575.1. Lineage (GTDB taxonomy): Bacteria > Pseudomonadota > Gammaproteobacteria > Pseudomonadales > Halieaceae > Marimicrobium. Next base: position 5,255 of record JBLFXU010000171.1, read on the forward strand.
TGCGTCAGATAAGAATAAATCTTGCATCAGGCGCAACGACCGCCAAATGGCTCAAGTGTGTCGGGCTTTAGTTAGAGAAAGGGCTTTGTCGATCCCACTGGTAGGAGCAGAGAACCGATAGGATTGTGAGTACCGGTTCTAGCTATTTCGGCGCGTTAAGTTGGCGATACCGAGATGCCCTCTAGGAGCCCTGATCAGATACAATGACAAAAAGCGGCACTACAAAACCCAAAAAAATGAATCAAGCAGAAGATTTTACCCTTCGTAGTATTTTCCTATCGCTTATCGCAACGCCATGGCTGCTCCTGGTGTCTACCACCTGCGGCCTATACTTAAAAAACCAGACCGACCTCAACTATCAGTATGAGTTACTGTATCCGTTTTTGATCGGGTTCATTCTATTCTATGGCGCCGGCCTGGTTATCGCCTTTTTAGCAAGAAAGCAGAGCGCATTTAGACTGCTACTTTGGGCTTACTACCTTTTGGTGCCTCTTTACATCGTATTTCAGTCCACTGCCGGAAACGCAACTAGTATTCGCGCGATAGTGATAGGCAACCTATTACTGGGTGTGTTCTTTCTAGGATTCTCGATATACCTGAGCCGAAATGTGCGAATATCCAAGGCCGCCCCAATCTTCACTCTAATTGGATGTGCATTCATTTTTCTGGATGTCTATGGCTTTCTGGACGACTTTAAGACCTCCGATGCAGCGTACTCACACACTGCTCTGGAACGCCAGAAACAGACCTCCACCGGAGACAACCCGAACATCTACCACATAATTTTCGACGAATACCAAGTAGACCTGTTTACGACCACATTGACCGAAGAGATCAGAGGTGAGCTTTCCGGATTCACGTTCTTTCAAGATACCACTGCGCTATTCAGCGGCACTGAAATGTCTCTCTCTTCTATTTTTTCCGGTAAAGGCTATGACTTCAAAGCTTCTCCCGCAGAGTATCAAAAGGCAGCATTTTCCAAGGAAGGCCCTCTTCTCTCCATACTCAAAAAACACGGTTATGAAACACACGGTGTTATGCACCCTGTTTACTACTTTGACATGGCGGGTTTTGACAGAATAGCCTTCCACCGACAGTTACTACATTTGGACAACGCACCAATTAGAGAGAACTTCCAAATGATGTGGCTGTACAGCGTCTTACCAGAACCATTGGTAAGCAAGATATTTGACTTGTCAAAAATAGAGAAACTGAAAAACAAAACCACCTTAGCGCCCTCTGCTGTCATTAAGTCCTATGAAAGCATGGCTAATTTTATCGACTTAGAGAAAACCCAGAGCAAAAACAACCGATATCAGTTCATTCACTTGTTGATCCCCCATCACCCCTACATCCTGGATAAGGATTGCCACTACAACAGCGATGTTTCTACCTCCCCGATAGAACAGGCGCAATGTGCCACGAGAATCATGCTCAACTTTATCAGTGAAGTTAAGGATGCAGGTC
>JBLFXU010000172.1:0-6705 GCA_047609575.1 Bacteroidia bacterium
CTGCCAGCAGACAGCGTGTGATCAGTGGTGGCATGTTGAGTGTTCCATTTAAAGAGGTCTCATTATTTGCCATTGATACCATGGCGAGCGTTTTGGTGCACGCCAAGGTCGGTTTTTGGGGGGCTGCGGTGCAGGATTTTGTCCAGCGCGGCCACTCCCTGGCCAGATGTGCTGCGCAGGGCGGCCGACTGTCTATCCCGGTGCACCAAGCCGGTGCGCCAAGCCGCTGCATCAGGCCGACGCACCAAGCCGGTGCATCAGACTGCCTGCGCAACCGTGCCTTTCTCGGTACGCGCCCGTTGGCGGTTTGCTTGGGCGGGTGACTGCACCAAAGCAGTTAACCTTTGCACCCCACTGTGGCACGATGCTGCTTCCGCTTCCGCGCAAGGAAGCGGTTTCGGTCCAGAATGCCCCGTTAATCCCACAACAATATAAATACGCGGCGCAGAAACTTGAGGAAACACAATGAAAATGATGACTGCAATCATCAAGCCTTTCAAGCTTGACGAGGTTCGTGATGCCCTGCATCAAATTGGTATTAGCGGGATGACTGTCGAAGAAGTGAAGGGATATGGTCGGCAGAAGGGCCATACCGAGCTGTACCGCGGAGCGGAGTACGTGGTGGAATTTCAACCCAAAGTGAAGATACAGATCGCTATTAGCGATGATCAGGTTGAAGGCGCCATAGACGCGGTCAGCAAGTCGGCTGCCACCGGCAAAATTGGCGACGGCAAAATTTTTGTGCAGCCGCTGGAGACGTGTATTCGCATTCGTACCGGCGAGACTGGCGAGGAGGCTCTGTAACCATGAAAGCACTACAACAATTGGCGCTGTTGGCTGTTGCCTTGCTGGCATCGACCACGGCTAACGCCGACGATCTCAATGGGGCAGACACTGCCTGGATTCTCACAGCAACAGCCCTGGTGCTGTTTATGACCATTCCCGGCCTGTCCTTGTTTTACGCAGGCCTGGTGCGGGTAAAGAACGTACTGTCCGTCCTTATGCAGTGTTTTACATTGACCTGTTTAATGTCGCTGGTCTGGTTTGTGATTGGCTACACTATTGCCTTTGGCAGCGACGGTGTAGAGCAGGGCAAGTTCATCGGTGATTTTGGCAATATCTTTTTCGCCTCAATGACCATAGATTCCATGAACGGCGGCATTCCTGCCGTGCTATTTGCCATGTTCCAGATGACCTTTGCCATTATCACTCCGGCATTGATTGTCGGTGGCTTTGCCGAGCGTATGCGCTTCTCTGCCATGCTGTTGTTCTGTACGTTTTGGCTTGTGCTGGTTTATGCCCCGGTCTGCCATTGGGTGTGGGGCGGTGGATTCCTGGGCGATATGGGCGTGCAAGATTTTGCCGGCGGTATCGTCGTGCACATTACGGCAGGCGTGGCGGCAATCGTCGCGGCGCTGGTAATGGGGCCACGCAAAGGCTTTGGCACGGTTGCCATGCCGCCGCATAACCTGACCATGACGGTTACTGGCGCCGGCATGCTCTGGGTTGGCTGGTTTGGTTTCAACGCGGGTTCTGCACTTGCAGCAGATGGCAGCGCAGCTATGGCGATGCTGGTTACGCACTTGTCAGCAGCCTGTGGTGCCCTGGCCTGGATGACCATGGAGTGGGTGCGTCACGGCAAGCCATCGGTACTGGGTATTGTTACCGGTATGGTAGCCGGACTCGGTACGATCACTCCGGCCGCTGGCTCTGTTGGTCCTGCAGGTGCGGTTGCTATTGGCCTGAGTGCTGGTGTGATCTGTTACTTTGCAACCAACTACATCAAGAACGCTCTAAAAATCGACGATAGTCTGGACGTGTTCCCGGTGCACGGGGTTGGCGGTGTTCTTGGCACTTTGCTGGCCGGTGTCTTCTGCTCACAGCAGTTGGGCCTGTTCAGCGGCAACGGCTTTTCGGAGGGTATCACTAGCATTGGCGGTCAGCTGATGGTGCAGGGCACAGGTGTTGCCGTAGTCTTTACCTATACTGTTATCGTGACCTTTGTCCTGCTTAAGCTGGTCGACCTTATGGTTGGTTTGCGGGTGGACGGTGATGAGGAGACCCAGGGTCTGGATCTCGTGTTGCACGATGAGCGTGGCTACGACTTGTAGTTCACCGGCTCGATACCAAGAAAAAGGGCTGCCTCTGGTGGCTCTTTTTTTTGCCTGTTGATTTGATGCTCCTGTTATTTTGTGCTGCAGCTTTATTTTTTTGTGCCGGTGTATGAGTTTATCCGGCAGCCGATATGTGGGTAGGCCTTGCTTGCTCAAAGTGCTGAGACATTCGCCACAAGGCCTACCCACATATCAGTCGCCTCACATCGCGCTCGTACGTCAAAATCGCTAAGGGTTCAGTGCCTATGGACTAACTCCCCTAGATTGTTGCAGCAGTTGGAGTGCTAATAATGAACTAGATAATGGCAAGGTCCTTTTTTTACTGCAATACGCACAACATCAGGCCCGGTAGTGTAGGTCTCTCAGAGCGAATATCTCAGCCTTCTGAGCGGCGAGAGGCCTGCACTGCCGGGCCGCAAAGACACGCGGAAAACCCAATCGCTATCACGCAGCCATGCAGTTCTAACCCAGACCACCGGCTTACTACGCTTCCCTGTGACCACCAGAGCACAGCTGTAGGCTACGTACACGAGCTACGCCATTGATGCCGGGGCAAATGCACCTGTAGTATTACGTGGCGACCTTTCCTGGAGACCATGCTGTGAACTGGACCCACCATCACGCCACGATCAATGGCATTCGTATGCACTATGTCGAACAAGGAGAGGGCCTGCCGGTGATCTTGTGTCATGGCTTTCCCCATTTGTGGTTCAGTTGGCATCGGCAGATCAGCGCGCTGGCGGCAGCGGGGTACCGGGTAATTGCGCCCGACATGCGGGGTATGGGTCAGACCGAAGCTCCGGCTGATCCCCGGGCCTATGATGTTGATCACATTACATTGGACCTACTTGGACTGCTCGATCATCTGTCTATTGAGAAAGCCGTTTTAGGCGGACTCGATTTTGGCGCCTTTGCCAACTACGACTTTGCGCTGCGTCACCCCGAGCGGGTACTGGCCGTTATCGGTTTGGAAAACCCTGCAGCACCACACAATCCCGAGGAATCACCACTCACCGAATACCGCCGCATGGGCGAACAACATTTTATGCATATTGAGTATTTTCGTCAGCCGCCGCGGGCCGATAAAGAGCTGGCGGCGCAGACACGCCTGTTTTTTCACAAGGTGTTTCACACGCTGAGCGGCGCCGGGAATTACTTTGATGTCTTCAAGTATCCACCCGGTGCATCTTACATAGAGGCTATGTCTGAGGCACCGCCCTTGCCTTGGCCATGGCTGTCGGAGATGGAGATGGAGTACTTTGTATCAGAGTACAGTCGCAGTGGTTTTACTGGCGGGCTTAATTGGTATCGCTCCATGGATATGAAGTGGGAGCAACGCAGGCCGTTCGAAGGTGTGCAGTCTCCCGTGCCCGCTTATTTTTTGGGGAGTGAGAACGATGTCGATCTGGAGGGCTTTCACGGCGATGACCCCATCAGCCTGATGCGAGATATATTCCCGGACTTGCGTGCAGTACGCATGATTCCCGGGGCGGGACACATGATGCAACTCGAAGCATCTGATGAGGTGAATAAGGTTTTACTGGAATTTATGGCGGATATTCAGGCCAGGCAGTAAAGCCTGATGGAAAGGAGGCACAACAAGACACCGGGTTTTTCGCACGAGTGCTAGCGGAAACTAAAGTCCACGCCCAGTTTTCCTAACATGGATTGTTCTAATGCCAGTTCGTGTGCAGTCAGAGGGTGCTCCTGTAGCCATTCCTGCGGAAAATCCAGTGCCATAGATCCCGGTGTTGCGGTCATCGTAAAGTCGGGTAACTGTTCCAGTTGTTCAACGTACTTAAAACATGTTGCCAGCCGAATGATGGCCAACAGATAGCGCAGATCACCCTGGTCCTCCTCTAAAAGATTGAGCAAATATGTTTGCGGCTTACCACGGTGGCCCAGCGCCAGCAGCGCGAGTTGCTCCTGTTCGTCCTGGGAAAATCCCGGTAATTCGGAGTTGCGCAACAGATAGGCACTGTGTCGATTAAAGTGCTTGTGCGCGATCGTCATGCCGATCTCGTGGCAGCGCGCTGTCCAGCGTAATAACTCCCAATCGCTATCAGACAGTTTCCAGCCGGTACGCGCACCGTTGAATAAAGTACGTGCCCGCTTTTCAACAATATCGGCGGTGCTTTCATCGATACTATAGCGCAGGGCGAGGGCATTGACGGTTCTCTCCCTTACATCTTCGTGTCGCAGGCGGCCTATCAGGTCGTACAGCACGCCTTCACGTAGAGCGCCTCGCGAGGTTCTCATGTGTTCTATGCCCAGCTCATCAAACAGCGCGCTGGCAATAGCAACACCGGGAAGAATGACCTCGCGTCGCGCTCCGGACAAGCCATCCAACTTGATGCTCTGAATCTTCTTAAAGGCAAGCAGTTCCGACTCCAGCTCAGCCAGGCCCGCTCGACTAATGCCGGATTCAGACCAGCCATTGGCGCCGAGAATTGCTTCAATGGCCTTCAGTGTGCCGGAGGAGCCGACGCATTCCTCCCAGTGCTTTGAGTGGTAACGGCGGCGAATGTGCGAGGCCTCAACGCGGGCATTGATGTAGGCTCGACTGTAGTTTGCCGTATTGATCAAGCCATCGCCAAAGAACGCCTTGCCATACGAGACACAGCCGATTTGCAGGCTCTCAAGCGAGCGAGGTTCGAACCGTTCGCCAATAATGAACTCTGTACTGCCACCGCCAATATCGATGACCAGTCGGGACTGAGCGTCGTCCGCGAGGGTATGAGCGACGCCAAGGTAGACCAGTCGAGCTTCTTCATTGCCATACACAACATCAACGCGGGAGCCCAGGATCTGCCTGGCAGGCCGGGTAAACTCGCGGCGATTCTTGGCGATGCGCAGGGCGTTGGTGCCCACCACACGCAGCATTTGAGGTTCTACGCTCTCCAGTAGTTGGGCGAAACGGGACAGGCAGTCGAGGCCTCGACCAATGGCTTCCTGATCGAGAATGCCATCAGACAAACCGGCGCCCAGCTGCACTTTTTCAGCCAGAGATTCGACTGGGCGTAGTTCCCCATGTTCGATCTTGGCGATCATCAGGTGAAAAGAATTACTACCCAGATCGACCGCTCCCAGCAGCGTACCTTCTGGCAGGGCGTCAGGTTCTATGTTGTTTGATTTTGTCATTGTGCCTTGGGGATACCAACAGAAGGAGCGATAGAGGCAGGCTTCAAGCTATTTGAAAAAAATACAGTGCGCGCAAACATTCAGACCTCCTTGGGGCTATACCAGATGGGTGATGTCCAGGCGCGTTCTTGAATTTTCCAGGGCAGTTCAGGGTCGTAGCAACTTTGGGGCCGCTCGTTTTCAGGCAGTGACAGACAGTCGTGATGACTCCAGCGGCAGCTGGGGTTTTCCAGTACACGTGCGTAATACACTGCACTCATAGCAGGATCAAAATCAGGATCGCGCCAACTGGCGCAGAGCTGGGCATGGCCCTGGCCGGAGACACTGCAGGTGTTCGGGTCAACGCTCGCCCCGTTATCGCCACCTGCAACGTCGTATACAGCTTGATGTGTGCGGCCGTCCCGGTCAACCCATCCCTTTATGATCTGGATGCGCTGCAACAAGTTACCCTGATCGCGGGGGTCGCGATGGGCGCTGGCAAAAAAGAGTGGCCCCCTATCGCTGTCCTGTTTTGCGAGCAGGTCTGAGCCCATGGGAACACCGTGTGCGTAGGCTTGTTCCAGGTAGTCTTCAGACGCACACAAATCCTCTGCCAGATTCCAACCGGCGAAGAAGCGCGGTGTGATGCGTGGCCCGCTGGTGCCAAAGGTCTCCCGATTGCGCATGGCATCGAAAATTGCGGCGCGGGTGTTCTGCTGCGCATAGACACCGGCGATACCGCCGGGGTTGTAGCGTACGGGTGATCCAGTGGCGATGTTTCCCGGGACTTTTACTGTTCCCAGCAGGCGGTGCTTTACTTCACGGTCAGTACCGTGTGAACCGGGGTGACCTTTTTCCAGACCTACAGACGGTGTGCCGTTGTGTGTGTCGGAGGCGGCGACGATTCCCATCTTGAACGGATTGATGCCCAGGCGCTGTTCTTCTTTCAGCCCGGCGGTCAAGGCGTAGCGCACGTAGCTGTAGCGGGACAGGCAACCCTTGAGCATCATGCCGCCGCTGCCGATGTCTTCATCGCAGTCCTCAATGTTCTCGGTAGGCGAGCGCAGCTTTTCGAAATCACAGTATTCGTCCGGGGCACCCAGCACAGAGCCCAGGCCGTTGCGGCACTCGGAATCTCCCTTGACCTGCATGATCTCTGCCAGCGGCTCTAGCTGCGCCCGCAGCGCGGCTAGTCTTTGTTGCTGGTCGATTGGCAGATCCAGATTGCTGTAGGGATGCCACATGCGGCCACTGCTCCAGTTGCTGTTGTGCGGTACTGCCAACACGTCGCACTTTTCATGGCCATCGATACAGACCTTTTTTAGCCAGCCCCACAGCGCTTCGGGTGTGCGGGCGTCTTTTGCGCTGAGCGCTTCTTGCGGCACGGTACTGGAGCGAAAAAATACGTTGCGGTGTAGGTTGCTGGCATTTTCAGCCAGGGTGTATTCGTAGGCGTGCAGCGTAGTGAATT
>JBLFXU010000173.1:0-6691 GCA_047609575.1 Bacteroidia bacterium
CTATATCGAGGGCCATCCTTCTCTTGCTGGCAGGGTGTTATTTACTGATTCGGCTCCAGGCACACCGGAAGCAGCCTTTATGAAAAAGAATGGTCCTGTAGGTGACGCAGATTTGATAAGAGAGTTGGTTAGTCAGGGCTATATCGTACGTACCCGAGCCGACTCAGATACAGTGGCGTCGCGCACCGGGGATACGACGCAGCGCGACATTGCATTGGCCACGGGTGCGCAGTTCATCAGTACCGATTACCCCGTGCCCAATCTTGAGTTCAGCGATTACCAAGTCGTGATTCCTGGAGGAGGGGTGGCGCGGTGTAATCCAGTTAACCCTGGTAAATGCACGGAAGCTACACCGTTGGGCTTCTAGGCAGCTAGCCTGCCTGGAGTTCGGCTTTTTCGCAGCCCTTTTTGCTATCAATGTTTGCTGTCAAACTAGGCGGCATGAGCAATCTTCCGGTTTTGATTTTTTGTGTCTCGCCAATTTGTGTCAAAACCAATGAGGGGGTATTCCCCCTCTGTTCGATAGTTCATAGAAACGTCGCCATCGCATTCATCAAACGGCAGGGTACCGAAGCGCAGTAGGGCATTCCAGTGCAGCAATGCGCAGCCCAGATGTTATAGAATTATCCAATCCTGAACCACTTTACAGACGCTGAGGAACAACATGAACGAAGCAACTATGCCTGTGCTAATCGGCTGCGGACAAGTAACAGACAGGCGTTCGCCCGAGGAGGGCGGCACACCGATTGAATTGATGGTGGAGGTTGCCAGACAGGCGGCTGCTGATGCCGGCCCTGGTCAGGCATTGTTGGAGCAACTGGATACCATAGTGGCAGTGGGGCTTACGGTGGATAGCCCTGAAAGCGCCAGCGGGGCAGCAGGTATGGTCCGCAATGTGCCACACGCGGTGAGTACTGCCCTGAATATAGCTCCAGCGGAACAGTTTTATACCCATACGGGCGGCAACACTCCACAGATGCTGGTAAACCGTTACGCAGAAAAGATTTCCCGCGGCGAGTCCTCCGCGGTTCTATTGGTAGGCGCCGAAGCACTGCATACCATGATTGGACGTCTGAAAAAGGGCCTGGACCTTGATGCATGGTTGGACGACACCGGCGGCGACCCTCAGATGTTGGGTGATTCGCGAGCGGCGGCCAGCGAGCATGAAGTGAGCTATGGCATACAAACACCTTCGGTGACTTACCCGCTGTTTGAAAACGCGCTGCGCTCAAAATACGGCATTAGTCTGGAAGAGCATCGCCAAAAACTGGGTGTCTTGTATCAGGGCTTTAATGCGGTGGCAGCGAAGAATCCGTTGTCGTGGTTTCCCGCGCCTCGCACTGCCCAGGAGATTGCGAATGTAAGCGACAGTAATCGCTATGTCGGTTTTCCCTACACCAAATATTTGAATTCGATAATACAGGTGAACATGGGCGCCGCGGTTATTCTGACCTCCCTTGCCAAGGCTCGCGAGCTGGGTGTTGCGGATGATCGGATGGTGTATCTGCATGGTTGCGGCGATGCCAACGACATATGGGATGTCAGCGATAGGGTGAACTATCATTCATCACGCGCGATTCGCACGATAGGCGAGAAGGCTCTGTCTATGTCAGGCAAGCGCATTGCTGACATGGATTACTTTGATATCTACAGTTGTTTTCCCTCCGCAGTGCAAATTGCCTGCGATGAACTGGGAATCCCGCACGATGACCCCCGAGGGCTTACGGTAACAGGCGGTTTGCCTTATTTCGGCGGGCCCGGTAACAACTATGTTATGCATTCGATTGCCACCATGATGGATGTGCTGCGCAGTAACCCCGGCAAGTTCGGATTGCTGAACGCTAATGGTTGGTTTGTCACCAAGCATTCGTTGGGCATCTATTCCACTACGCCGCTTGACGGAGACTGGCAGCGTGAAGCGCCCGCTGATTACCAACAGGCTATCCTCGATGAGGAGCATGCTCCCTTCACACAAACGCCCAACGGTAGTGCCAGTGTCGAAACCTATACGGTGGTGCATGGCCGGGCCGGTGTGGAGCGTGGACTGGTCATTGGTTTGTTGGCAGACGGAACGCGCTTTCTCGCCGAAACACCCAGCGATGAAGACACACTGCGTCAGATGATGGCGCAAGACATGCAGGGAGCCCGCGGCACGGTGACCTCAGGTGAAGAGAAAAACCTGTTTGTACCGGCATTCGATTGAGTTATTTATTAGCTGCTGTAGCAATGATAGATCGGATCGGATCGGATCGGGTCGGGTCGAATCGGTGAGGTGAGGTGCCCTGCGCCGAATTAGCGCCGCACCAGGTTTAGCATTGCTCCCGAGAGAATAAGTGCGCCGCCGATCCAGGTCCAGGTCGCAGGTATTTCACTAAAAACAGTCCATCCCAGGATGACGGCAAAGATTACCTGAACATAGGAAAAAGCAGCCGCCTTGCCCGCGGTTTCAGATCGCATTGCATGGGTAAGTCCCAGTTGGCCTATCTGTGTGAAAATGCCGACCATCAGTAACAGCACGAGTGATTGGCTGCCAGGCATAACAAAATCGTCACGCAGAAGAACGACGGAAAGTGGCAGTGCGATTAAAGGAAAATAGAAGATGATGACAGAGGCATCCTCCAGCGGTGCCAGCTTCCGCACCAGCACATACGCAATCGCACTGCCAAATGCACCGATTAATGCGATGGCAACACTTAGCGGCGGCAGGCGTATTTGCGCGCTGTCGAAACTACCCGGTTGCACCATGACGACCAACCCGGCAAGACACAGGACTATGCACAGTATGGTGGAAACCTGAATGGCTTCCTTGAGTATCAACAAGGCGAGTAGGGCGGTAAACACCGGGTGCATATATTGCAGCAACGTGGCTTCCGCCAAGGGTAGGGTTGTAACGGCATAGTAAACGCAGATCAGGGCTAGCGTACCGACCACACCTCTAGCGATGAGCAGCCTCTGATGTGTGCCCCAGAGCGACAGCCCCTTGCGGCGTACGTCGATATAGCTGATAACGAGCGACACCAGAGAACGTGCGGCAACAATTTCCAGCAGAGGAATGCCCTGTTGCGCGCAAAGCTTGACGCAGGTGCTCATCAAGGCAAAGCCCAGTGCGGACAGCAGCATGTATTGCGCGCCGCTCGGTACTTTCATAGCTGGTTTTTGGAAGGGCATCGTTTACCTGGTGGCGCCTGTTTGCATTAGTGCATCACAGGTGACGATTTTTCACACGGTCTGAATCTTCCGGATCGGCGTCGCAGCGCTAATCAAGCGCCGTTTCCGCGCGTGTTAGGGCTGCACCAGGAAGTTCTCTGATGTCGCGGTAAATGCCGTGCCCTGAGCATCATACCCGCGGTGCCTGAGCCGGTATTCGCCGGTGGGTGCATTCGCGGGAATATTCCAGCTCAGTTGTGCGATATACCCGCCTTTTTCTTCTCGCCATTGCACACGGGTTTGCCAGTCACCATCGTCGGCTAAATCTTTCCATCCCGATTCACTGTTCTTTTCAACGACCAGAAAAGTAATGCCGGTGATGTAATGTCCATTGGGGTGTTGCGAGTTGAATTCGGCAATCACTTTCTCACCGCGGTGGTATTGCGATTCCGCCATGGGCAGTGCTTGCGTGAGTGGCCCATCCTTGGGTTCTGACGCATCTATGGGCAAGAGCTGGCTTACGGACTTTCCGCGCCAGTCATCATAGATAGCGCCGTTTGCAACGGGTGTGCCGGCTTGTAGCGAAGACGCTAGCCTACTGGCGATCTGCTGGTAGGCGGGCAGGCTCCATTGGCCATGCAGGGTGTGCGCCGCTTCATACTGCTGTATTTGATATTCCTGGGGCGTGGTGATGTAGCCGCCGTAGCCGTTGGCATAACCCGACAGCACAATATGTTTCGCCCAGTCTCCCAGTTCGGCCATTACGCTTGCACGCAAGCGTCTTCCCGCCATGGTGGTGACCTCAACCGGAACGGCGAGAATGACCAATTGTCCTATCCTGGCAACTGTGACCGAGCGCACCTGTGATTGTAGCGGGGGATTCCGGCCGCCTGTTTGAAAGAGTATAGGCTTTGGTGACTGGCAGCTGCGGACGGACTCTGTCCATTTGGGCGCGCCGGTGACGAGGCGGATTAACCAGTCTCGCCACAATATCTGTTCGGTCATACCCTCGGAAAACAGGAAATGCCCGCCACCATCCTCGGTGGACCCGCCCGCGAAGGAGTAGCCGTAGGCGGAAGGGCAAGTGTGTTGATTGCCTGCCCCGGTAAACGCATCCTCGACCTCGTAATTGCTCAAGTCGATGTACATTCGGCGAGAGTCAATCGGCCCACTTAGAGCTTCTGTTGCCTGTTCAAACAGCGTTGTGGCAACCTCAAGTTGCCTGTCCCCCAAAATACGCGTGGTATCGACATCCGTTTCACCGGGTCCGGTGTTATCCAGGTTCATGTTCGGCGTTACATCGCCAGGGTCTGACTGTGCAAACGCGGCGACAAAATCGTCGCTGCGCGTATAGCGCACGCCGTGTGCCTGTTCCATCTGCAGTGAAGCGTAACCTTTGTGATCGCCGGAAATGAAACGATTGTAAAAGTTCATAGCGGTAGGGTGCAGTGCATACCAGTTGATCACGCCAATATCACCGGAATCATCGCTGAACTTCAGCAACACCATTTCTTTGGGCGTGTCGTCTGTGTAGCGTTGCCTTTCCTCCTGCGGGTTCTGCAGGTAGGCGGAGACAGAGCGGTTGGCGCCGGCATCCTCCACCTGGCCTTTGTTAATCAGGATGTTGCCCGGTTGGAGATCATTGTGGGCCTTGACGATGGATGCGGTTATGCCAGCAACAATTTTCTCGAAGTGCTCAGCATAAAAGCCCCCATCCAGGCCTGCCTCGGTGCGTGAGTGCCAGTAGCCGCCCACACCTGCGTGGGTATGAGTCGCACTGAGGATGACATTGTTCAGGTCGTACACTTGCCCCAATTGCGCTTGCAGGCGTTCGACGACTTCGAGTGTGATGTGGTGCTCGATGCTGCCCAGATCAGCGCTGACAAATACCAGCCGCTTACTCGGATCGTCCGCCTGGGTAATGACAAAGGCCCTGGAGCGTTGTCGAATGTGTATGCCTTCACCGATTTGGTCTGGTCTGGAAAATCCCCACAATTGCATACCCAGCGCGGGGCCCGTGATATCAGAGATTCCTCGCCCAATAAGGTAAGGTTGGGATGTGGCGGCCATCGCCTGGCAAGTCAGTAGCAGAAGCAGGCACGACAGTAGTCTCAGTATCCGTGCAGTACCGTTGATGGACATAGTGTCTTCCCAGGAAGGTGAGTCTTATTAGACCGACAAAGATACACGCCCCCGCCTGAACCGCATAGCCTTGCTGAGGTGATACGCGTACAACATTGCTTTAACAACATTTCGGGGTTCTGGCTATAATCTGCCCCTGACGTTTTCTGGTAAACATCTTCCATTAGTAAACAAACCGCATTGCTAAGGACTCTCACATGCAAGAATTCCCCGAATTGAGCTGTTATTTGTTGCCGGGCCATACCACGACTCCAGCCGATGCCATTGAGGAGGCACGGCAGGCGGAGGCCCTGGGACTGGGGAAGGTCTGGCTGTCTGAGCGGTTCGATGTAAAAGATGCCGGTACGATCTGCTCAGCGGCCCTTGCAGTCACTGAACATCTGCACGTCGCCACCGGCGCGACCAACCTGCATACCCGTCATCCGCTGGTTCTCGCGACGATGTGTGCGAGTCTGCATTACCTTTCGGGGGGCAGGTTTGAATTAGGGCTGGCCCGCGGTGTTGCCATCCGAAATCAGTTGATGGGACTGGATGCAGTGAGCAACGCCCAGATGGTGGAAGGGTTGGAGATCCTGCGCAAGCTCTGGCGTGGCGAGAAGATCATGGGCCACGATGGCGCAATGGGCAACTTGCCCTACCTGAGTATGGGCGACTGGATGGATGCAGACATCCCGATTCACTTCGTGGGATTTGGACCCAAGAGTCTGCGCTTTGCCGGTGGCCACTTTGACGGTGTGCACCTGCACACGTTTATTACCGACCAAGGTCTGGCACGGGCCAGGGCGCTGATACAAGAGGGCGCCCACGACGCGGGTAGAGATCCCGAAGCGGTCAAGATCTACTCCGTGTATGCCACTGCCCTGAATCCGGGTCGAGAAGATCACCTGCGAAAAATCGTCGCACGAATGGCAACCTATATGCAGGCACCAGGCTATGCAGAGATGCTGATCGCCCTAAATGGCTGGGATCCCGAGGTACTCACAGCTTTTCGCGCCAATGAGACCGTTGCGTCGATGCTTGGCGGGATAGACAGTGTCGCTACGCTTGAACAGCTTGAACTGATTGAACAGCTAATACCGGAAGACTGGCTGCCCTGCGCGACGGGAACCGCGCAGGAATGTGCGCAGGGCTGGAAGAATCAGCTGGCCCTGGGTGCAGATGGGGTAGTGATTCACGGTTCTACGCCGTCGGAGTTCGCCCCCATTTTGGAGGCATACAAGGGCGCCTGACCAGAACAGATTGGTCTGGTAATGTGGCCTACCTTTTGGTGTAACGACTTAATCTGTTTTTGCAGGCCTAGCGTAATAGTCAGTACCATTTCTTTTTCTTGCAGGATTTAGCTATGAAATTTGCCTACCACGCCACTATGTGTGCACCGGAATTCTATCTACCGCTCGCTCAG
>JBLFXU010000174.1:0-6680 GCA_047609575.1 Bacteroidia bacterium
GGGAGCAGTAAGCCCAAGACTGCTTCAAGTAAGAGCAAAAGCAAGACGACAAAAAGCAAAACAAAGGCCAAGAGGAAAAAAGGGCTTGTAAAGAAAGAGGCTCCGGCAAAGAAAACAGCCGCTGCCAAGAAAAAGACCCGCTCGGCAAAAAAGATAGCGGCGCAGTCTCAACCCTCCAGTAAGTCTCCGGCACAAAAGGTCGCCGCTCGCAAGAAGACCCCGGCACGTGTTACGGCAACCCCCAAAATCACCCGACGTACAGGGACAGCCAAACCCAAATTGAAGTAGATCTTTGCTAATCCCAGGGCCATCTAAGCCCGGCCGCGGCGATACCGATCTAACAGTGACCCCCAGTACGTCCAGGTAACTCGGTAGTCACCCAGTATTCGTTGTCGGTTGTCGGTTGTCGGTTTCCGGGTTGCCCGCTTTGCGCCCAAGCCAGTGTATCCCTGTAAAGTCCGAACGCCAGCGCGCTGCTTCCCTGACTCGCAGCTTACTAACGGTATGCTATACACTTACAACCGCAAAAACTGCTAGCCGATGAAGATGTAAAAAAAAGGCCCGCCAAAGACGGGCCTGCAACAACACTTGTGGACCTGGACGGCCAGTCACAAAACGCTGTTACAGCTTTCGCGCCCCCCCTTGCGGGTATGTTCGCCCATTGCGAGAATCATACGTTCCACCGCGAACTGTTTCTAAACAATTAAATCTATTAACTTCATAAATTGTATTTATATAGGGCAAAAACATACTTAATACACTTTGCAATAAACCATCATAACCCATTGATTTAATGAGATTTGGTATTGATAAAATGCAACCTACCGCAGACTGCTGAGCGCTTGTTGATCACCCAACCCGCCACGGGTAAAAAGGTAGCCCGGTTACGCGACTTGTTCGGAGACCCGCTTTTCGCCCGGCCAGTTCGGTGCAACAATCCTGCGGCCAGTCTCCTGCAAGATTTCCACCCGCTAGCGCGCGGGGTGATCAGCCTGAAGTGAGTCGGTAGCTTCCCCCCTAATAAGGCGGTACCTATCAGACCGGGGACGACCGTAGTTACGAGACGACGCGAAGCCATTCTCGGCGCTGCTAACCATCAGGGCAGCGTACTGGAAACGTCCCATTTACTGACCCACCGGAAGCGCTAAGACACACAGATTACGGCATGCCCGCACCTGCGTTTGCCTTGAAAAATATGCACGCAACCGCCGGCAATATCGGTCGCCCTACTCCGCAGAATGCCGATTTGGAGGTAAACTATGCGCTGCTGATACACCGCAGAAGCGCGAACTCGGCGCTGCATAACTGGCTGCGAGAGAAAATCGCAGGTACTATCTCCGATCTCGACACGCTTGGGTACAGCAAGTTTCATCTGCTGAACCCGGCAGATGATGTGACCCCCGGTTAAGCCCGCCAGCAGCATTTATGAGCAAAAAGAAAAAGCGCGACATTCCACGTTTCGATACGCCCATCATCGAGACCCATTGCCATCTGGACTACCTCGAAAAGAATGGCCTGGAAGACACCCTCGCACGCTGCGGCGAGGTCGGCATAGAACGCATCATCACTATTGCTGTATCGCCCGACAATCTTGATCTGGTACTCGGACTGACACGCCATGCGGCGAATATATACGGTACACAAGGCGTACACCCACATGAAGCCGAGAGTTATAGCGCCGATGTAGAGGCACAGATTCGCCGCGGTGCCGCTGAACCAAAAATCCTTGCCATCGGCGAGATCGGACTGGACTACTTCTATGATCATGCGGATCGAGGGGTACAAAGACGCGTCTTTGAACAGCAACTGGCACTTGCTGATGAATTGGATCTGCCCGTGGTAATACATACCCGTGAAGCAGACGAGGATACGCGCGACATACTCGCCGGATTTAGCGGTCGCTTACGCAAACGAGGCGTCATTCACAGCTTCACCTCTTCCCCGGAACTAGCCGAATATTGTCTGGCTGAAGGTTTTATGCTGGGTTTCAATGGCATTGCCACTTTTAGCAAGGCCCAGAACGTGCGTGACGTCATCGCGCTCACACCCATAGAGCAGATTTTGCTCGAAACCGATGCACCCTACCTGACTCCGGTGCCCTATCGCGGCAAACCGAATGCACCCTTCTATCTTCCCTTCATAGCTGAACAGGTCGCTGCCTGCAAGGAAATGCCTGTTGAGACGCTGCTGCAGCAGGCCTACCAAAACAGCCTGTCCCTGTTTTTTAGAGACACCTGAAAATTCCTCTCCAGCGGACAATTCCCACAAGAAACTCTGAGCGGGCGGTGCTAAACTACGCGCCGCTTGTAACACTCAAAATTACGATTCAAGTGGACCAAAAAGGCTAATGGAATACATAGTAGGACAACGTTGGGTCAGCCACGCCGATGCGCAACTCGGTTTGGGCATCGTCATTGATATCGACGGACGCAGAGTGACGCTCGCATTCCCGGCAGTAGAAGAGGAACGCACCTACGCCATTGAAAACGCCCCACTCACCAGGCTGCGCTTTAAGTCTGGCGACCATATTTCCACAATCACCGATATGGAAATTCTGGTCACTGAAGTACAAGAGGATCAGGGCCTATTGATTTACCATGGCACTGACCACCATGAGGAATCGGTTTCAGTTTCGGAACTAGAGTTGAACTCCTTTGTTCAGATCACCACGCCACAACAGCGGCTTCTGAACGGACATTTTGACAAACACCGTGAGTTTGCACTCCGCGTGGCCACCTTCACGCACGCAGACCAGTCACAGCGCTCGTCAGTACAGGGACTACTGGGTTCGCGCACCAGTCTGCTCCCACATCAGGTCTATATAGCCAATGAGGTGGGGCGTCGCTTCTCCCCTCGCGTTCTATTGGCAGACGAAGTGGGGCTGGGTAAAACCATTGAGGCGGGTATGATCATCCAGCAGCAGCTGCTAACCGGGCGAGCCTCCCGCGTGCTGATATTGGTTCCCCCTACCCTGCAGCATCAATGGCTGGTAGAAATGCTCAGGCGGTTCAGCCTGCACTTTTCCCTGTTTGATTTGGAACGTCTCGCGGCCAGCGACGAAGGCAACCCCTTCGAAAGCGAACAACTGGTTATTGCCAGCCTGGACTTGTTTGTGAGCGAAAGCAGCGCAGCGCAGCAGGCACTGGCCGCTCCATGGGACCTTATTGTGGTCGATGAAGCACACCATCTGCACTGGTCACCGGACGGAGCAGGTGCCGATTACCAATTCGTAGAGGCCCTTGCGGGGCAGTCTGCCGGGCTACTGCTGCTCACCGCAACACCAGAGCAGGTTGGCCAGGCCAGCCACTTTGCCAGGCTGCGCCTGCTAGACCCATCACGCTTTCACGATCTGTCCCAGTTTCGCGAAGAAGAACACCAGTACCGTCACTGGAGTGATATTAGCCGACAGCTGGAACAGGGTGATATCCCGCAGGACCTGCCCGATGGCATCGACGCAAGCGCGCCTGCAGATGTGATTATCGATCAGATTCTCGATCGCCACGGCACCGGACGGGTTATGTTCCGCAATACCCGCGCTGCCATCAGTGGATTTCCAAAACGTATTTTGATTCCTCACCCTCTTGCCGCGCCTGAGCATTACAAGTATGCGGAATTAGAGCTGGAAGAACACCTGTACCCGGAGTTGCCGTACACAGATGACAGCTGGCTGGACCTTGACCCTCGAGTGGCCTGGCTGGAAGAGACACTTAAAGCACTGCGGCCCGCGAAAGTACTCATCATCTGTGCTCATGCAAGTACAGCCGTTAGCCTCGAGCATCACCTGCATATGCGGGCAGGCATTCGCTCCGCCGCTTTTTACGAAGGCCTGTCGATAATAGAGCGAGACCGGGCTGCCGCCTACTTTGCAGACGAAACCAATGGCGCGCAGACATTGGTGTGCTCCGAAATTGGTAGCGAAGGACGTAACTTTCAGTTCGCACAGCACCTGATCCTGTTTGATCTGCCTATGAACCCGGATTTGCTGGAGCAACGTATCGGGCGTCTGGACCGTATCGGACAACACGAAGATGTGCAGATTCACGTACCGTACCTGGAAGAAACGGCGCAGCAGACCCTGATGGAGTGGTACGATCGCGGCCTGGGTGTGTTCAACGAAAGCTGCTCCGCGGGCACAATGATCCTTGAAAAATTCGAGCAGCGCCTGCGAGAGCAGTTACAAAAACGCAGCGAAGCATTCGACGAGCTACTCGTTGATACCGCTGAGTTTACAGCCAGAACTCGCAGTGAACTGCGTGAAGGTAGAGACCGCTTACTCGAAAGAAATTCCTGTCGGGCCGATGTCGCAGAATCACTGATTGATGACATTCGCGTAGCGGAGCGAGCAGAGGATCTAGAGAAATTTTTGGAGGCGCTATGCGAAGTCTACGGCGTTGATCAAGAGTTTCATTCAGAACGGGCGCTGGTGCTACGACCTTCTGAGCATATGCTGACAGGCCACTTTCCGATGGTCGATGAGGAAGGCACTACAGTCACCTTCGACAGGGACAAGGCGCTTGCTCGCGAAGACATGCTATTCCTGACCTGGGAGCACCCCATGATCATGGAAGCGATTGACATGGTTCACTCCACTGAGATTGGCAACGCGGCCATTGGCACGCTCAAGCTCAAAGGTGTTGCACCGGGCACTATGCTGCTTGAGGTGTTATACACCATTAACTGTATTGCACCACGCGCATTGGGTGTCGAGCGATTCCTACCCTTGTCTCCCATGCGTTTGCTGGTGGATGGGCGAGGCAAAGATCTGGCGCAACTGGTGCCCCACGAGCGCCTCAACACACTGATTGAGAAAATCAAAAAGCCAACGGCTTTGGCAATCATCAAGCAGGTGCGCCCGGAAGTAGAAGCCAAAATGACCCTGGCGTCCGACCAGGCTCTGGTAATACTCAAGCCTATTTTGCAAGAGGCAGAAACTAATATGCGCAAGGCATTAGGTTCTGAGCTGGAACGACTGGCTGTACTGCGGGAAGTAAATCCCTCAATCCGCCAGGAAGAGCTGGACCACCTGGCTTACCAAATTGAGGAGTGCGCCATACATATCCAGCACGCGAACCTGCAGTTACAGGCACTGCGCCTTATTATTACGACCTGATCAGGTCAGTGCCATGGTTGTGTCGCAGGCTTACCTCAATCCGAGTAAACAGTCATCGTCAGACACAATTACCCTGTTAGGGCCAAGGCGTAAAACTGCTCCCAAGCCGGTAACGCGCTCTCGTTTTGACCTTTCTTCAACATCCGCCAGAGCTCAATTCCAGCCAAGGTCGCTCGTGCTGACCAGAAGGATTTGAAACCGAGCATGGGCAGAACTATTCGTTTGATAAACCGATGGTCGGAATGCCGCACCACCTGCTCCACTATATTATTTAAGTATTTGCACTGACGGATTTTGACGCGCCTGTTTTCGTCCCGATTGTACTGTTTGATAGCGGCCGTATTGGCTCCGCTTTTATCGACATTAATCAGGCTGGGTTTGCCGCTAGAACCAATGGCCCTATTCAAAAACCTGCGTGTTGCCTTGCTTGTCGACGGAGCGATAGAGATATTTCCACTCACCTTTGATCTTGGTATACGTCTCATCAAGACGCCAACGCATACCACTTCGTTTCTTGTTTTTGCGAAAGGCTGTCTCTAAGCGCGGAGTGTAATAAACGACCCAACGCTGTATCGTGCTGTGATCAACTTCATAGCCGCGCTCTTGCATCAACTCTTCCAGGTCACGATAGCTCAGCAAGTAAGCGACGCACCAGCGGACGCATTGTAGAATCATGTCTTGCTTGTGGTGCCGGCCTTTAAAACTGAGCACAGCTTACCCCGATGTTCGAATACCAAAAGCCTAGAGTGTATCCTGCTTGGATTAAACCCACTCACTTGCGACAGAACCTCGAAGCGTACGTTATGGGCGGAAAAATCCTAGCACCCCACTTTGGCGCACCGGGCGTCATACTTGATCCCTCCCGTGTGATCGGTTTGATGCCAAGCGTTTCATCTTGCGCTTAGCTTCGTGCAATTCAACCTCCTCGATCATTTCATTGTTCTGGTAGAGCGTTCCCAAACCGTTCTCGGGATCTTTGATAAGTACCAAGAAGTCACATTGCGTGGCTATGCAGGCTTTCTCCCAAATATGCCAGAGGTTTACTCGATCTCTTTCAGTAATATCAAGATAGCCCTTTTTCAGGGCGCGCTTATAGGCTGCTCTTTCGTGAGACCGTAAATAGTGGCCAACGAATCGTGAACCAATATTCAGACCTGATTTTTTCCCGTGGCTTAGCCGCTCTACATGATCGAGTTCTAATCGCTTCATTCAGCCAAGATATATATCCGTTTTCAATCGGCTAACGATACGCTATCTTGTATCAATTCAGGAACGTTTTTGTGGTTCCTGCCTACTCGAATGGCCCCTATGCGGACAAACTCTAGACAGACATTACCTCGACAGATGTACGCTCAACTTTTACCAGATTACCTGAAGCAACCGAGCAACTATTAGCGCACTATGAAGAAACTAAAAACTGGAGTTTTCTGGTTTACTAACGACCTACGTTTGCACGATAACCCTGCGCTTATGCAGGCAAGTTTATCGGTTGGCGAATTACTGCGCGTTTGTGTTGTTGACTACGCATGGCGATCATCCAGTCAATATTCGCAGACGAATGTAAGTCAAA
>JBLFXU010000175.1:0-6668 GCA_047609575.1 Bacteroidia bacterium
GTCTATAACGCATCCAGCCTGACAACGGGTGCAGGCATAACCCTCACGCTTGAGGGTGCTCACCACTTTGTTTTCAATATCGCAGACATGTTGAGCATTGGTGCCGGCACAATTATGGAAGTGGATTCTAACGTTCTTAGTGTTACCTGGAATATGGGAGGCTACGCATCAGTAGGCGCACAAGCGCAAATGGTTGGTACTGTCTATGCGAAAGGCTACGTTAGCACCGGAGTGGACTCCGTGATGAACGGCGGCCTTTATTCAGCCACTTCTTACGTCACAATAGGCGCAAGCGGCGAGGTTACTCCTTAATAGAAACCAGAAAGTGATAAGAAGCCGGAGGTGCCGATAAACCCGTAAGGCGGATTCGTTTTACTCGGCATTTCCGTAGTTAATACAACTAACCCTCCCCCGGATTTTTCGAGGCGAGGGTTTTTTTTGATGTCAAAATTAACGGTGAGCTGCTGCGGTCACCTCGGTGTAGGTTCGCGCTTTGTCGGGGATCGTTCGGTTAACATTAGTAACGCCTCGATGCGCGGGCCAAGCTCTACAGTTAGCCGGTGCCAGTCGAAGCGCGCCAGGCCCGATTGTGTCTTGCCCGGAGTCGTGTTGTTGTCCTGGGTGCCTGATGATCATGAATCAAAACGCGTGTCCTGAAGGTATTGCTCCACACTATCTGGACCTTCCTGCTATGCGAAAGAGTGCGGTATCCATATGATGCCATGCCGTCTACTTTAATGGAGACAAAAAATTTTTTTACCGAAAGATTTGATCGTAACGGCAATGAAAAAGTATACGTACAAACACACTGATAAAAGAAGTAAGCCATAACCTAAGGCTTACTTTGTAGCATGTAGTTAACACTAAACGCACATTAATTAATTGCGAGGCAATCTAAAATTTCCGAGTACAAGAAGTACTAATGGAGTGTCGAGAGGGTACTGGCAAGTTAAAAGTCTCGAACGAAATAATTCGATCCGCTTGCCTCAGGCCACTGCCCTCCTCCATTCATTGAATGCACTCACCTTAAGATCACGATAGTGCTGCGCGCGAACCAAGGGGGGGGAAGGGGATATAAAACCTGATACTGTAGTTATTACAGCTAGTCCCCTTGTGAATGGACCAGCTCCGCTGAATTAAAGATGCGCCTGAAGGTCAGGTTTACCCGCGGGCCACACTGCCGCGTGAGCTTACGCATGCCGTGCTTCCAGTTCTTCTGCGTATCTGCACGCATCACCAGCAGGCTGCCTGACGGGAGGCTGACATTTACCGATGCGCGCTCCTTCTCTGTCTTATGTTTGAAGTACAGTTTTCGTTCTTCACCAAGGCTCAGTGATGCAATGACGGGCGTCGCTCCCAGTTCCGGTTCGTCGTCGGCGTGCAGCCCCATGGAGTCCCGTTGATTCCGGTAGTAGTTAAGAAGCACGCTGTTAAAGCTGCAGTCGCAGACGTCCTCCATGCGAGATCGTAACGCGGACAAATCCCGGGTCCATGGGTTGGGTTTGTGGGCGATGCCTGAGTAGCTGTAGTGCGCGTCGGGATCGCCATACCAGGCCACGAGGCGAGGTTGTGGATGCGTGCGGCCAAACAGCGTGATGTCTTCCTGCTGCCACGCGGTTTGAGTGATGAGGCGCTGTAGCAAATCTTCTGGTTGCGGCAGATCGAGCTCGGTATAGAGCACGAGGTCAGCGCCGGGTAAGTGTATGCGTTCTGATTCGATGGTCGCTTCCTGTGTGTTTATGGCGTGTGGATTTGTACTGCATAATTCACTGCTCCCGAAGGAACTTCAAGGCTCCAGTCGGGGAGGGTGAAATTGCAGGCGACGGGTCGGCGGCGGAAAATCAAGGCTTATACGCGCGCAGGAAAGCGTCGCAACAGTGTTTTACATACTCATCTTTGGTGTACGGGACAGACTCCTCAGGCAGGCACATAAGCGCGGCATCCATCGAAAACCCTTTGATCATGAACAGGAACTGGGCGGAGGCCATTCGGGGTTCTTCCATAAGAAGTTCGCCCCGCTGTGTTGCTCTTTCAAGATACTCAGTCAGCGCCGCCATAATTGGCTCGGGCCCTGATTCATAGAACGACAGGCCAACCTCGGGGTGGCGTGGACTCTCCGTCATGACCAGGCGGTACATAGCCAAAGGCTGACCTTCGGTGAGTGTACTGATGAAGCGTTCTGCGAACATGGCCAGGAACTGGGCTGGCACTAGCGAGTAGTCCAATCCTTCGCCGGTGATCCTGGCTTCTTCGCAGCGCAGCTGTATACATTCGCGCAGCAGTGCTTCCTTGCTGGGGAAGTTGTTGTATATGGTCTGTTTTGAAACGCCCGCCTCGATTGCAACTTGCTCCAGGCTGGTCCTTTCGTACCCCTTGCTGGTAAAGAGCTCAGCGGCTGCATCCAGAATCTTTAGCCGTTTTTCATCGGACTTTGGTCTGCCTCGGCCGGCCATATCGGTTCCTTGATTTATTAGACTTATGAGTCTATTATAAAGCTTAATTAATGGACTATCCAGTCTATTATATCGGAGTAAGGCCTATGCCTGCCCTTAAGCGCCTCATCATTGCATTGTCGCTTGCCAGCTTTCTGCTCATCAGTCAGAGCGGCTGTGAAGTACACGGCAGTGAAGTCCATGAAATAGTCTACCAGCCCGTTGCGGCCGTTACGGTAGAGCGCTTGGCTGAGTTTGCGGTGAAACGTAGTTTTACTGGCGTGGCACGGCCTGCCCAGTCCGCGGATCTGGCCTTTGAGTTTTCCGGTACGGTAAGCGAAGTCATGGTTAATGAGGGCGATCGCGTTGAGGCTGATGAACTAGTGGCCCGACTCGATACGTCTTTACTGGAGATTGAGAGACGGCAATTGCAGGCGCAGCAGGCCGAGGCTCAGGCCAACCAACGATTGATCCTGGCCAACCTTGACCGGCAGGGATCGCTAGAGACCGATGGCTATGCCTCCCGTCAGAGGCGCGATGAACTGGAAAGCGGTCGTGATGCCAACCGGGCACGGATTGCGCACTTGCAGGCGGCTTTGGATGGCAATCTGGTTCGTCAGGAGAAATACCACCTGCGTGCTCCCTTTAGTGGCGTGGTAGGCGAGCGCTTTCTGCAGCGCGGCAGCACAGCCTCGCCAGGGGTGCCTGCCATACGCGTGCTTGAAACCGATCGAATGGAAGCGCGTATCGGCGTGCCCCGACAACTGGCCGCCACGGTCAGTAAGGGCGATGTCGTCACACTTTCGATTAACGGACGAACGGTGCTTGGCGATGTGCTCGCGGTAGGCGCGGAGCTGAAAGCCAAATCCCATGCGGTGACTGTTCGAATCGGTCTGCGTGACCACACTGTTATGACAGGATCAGTCATTGAGCTGATACTGAACGACCGCATCGCGACGTCTGGCTTTGCGGTACCTGAAGCCGCACTGACTGCGAGTCTTCGCGGATTGTGGCGGGTCTATGTATTGCTCCCGGTTGAGTCTGGCTTGTACCAGATTGAGCCCCGTGATCTGCAGTTACGTTATCTGAATGAGCGAGAGGCTTTTGTAGAGGGCGGGCTGCGCGATGGTGAGCGCATAGTTGCCAGTGGCGCGCACCGGGTAGTGCCGGGGCAGTTGGTGAAATTGACGCCCGGTTCCGCATGATTGGCGCACTGGTACAAAACGGCAGGCTGATGAGCCTGCTGATTGCATTGTTGATTGTTGCAGGCAGTGGCGCGCTGTTCACGCTACCTGTTGCCGAGGACCCCACCATGGTGAGTCGTCATGCCATGGTGCTGACGTCCTTTCCAGGCGCACGCGCGGAGCGTGTCGAGGCCCTTGTGACAGCAAAGCTGGAGCTAAAATTGCGCGAGCTGCCAGAGATCGATGAGATTAACTCGCAGTCGGGCAACGGCATGTCCAGCATCAGCATTGGCCTGGCGAGTGAGGTGACCGACACCGAACCGCTTTGGTCCGAAGTGCGCGACCTCATTAGTGAGGTGCAGTCGGAACTGCCACAGGGTGCTCTACCCAGTCGTTTTCTGGGGGACAGGGGCTACGCCTACACGTTACTTGTCGCTTTGCGCCCCGCTCCAGGGCATCAGTTGCAGCGGCCGATTCTGCAGCGTTTTGCGCGCGAGCTGCAAAGTGTTGTACGTACCTATCCCGGCACAGAGCTGGTAGAAATCGACGGTGAGGTAGTCGAAGAAATTCTCGTCGAAGTCGATACTGCAAAGGCCGCTGCTGCAGGCCAGACCGCGATCACTATCGCAGAGTCATTGCGCCAGTTCGATACGAAAGGCGCCGCAGGGCTTTTGGAAAACAGCCGCGGCCGACTGCAAGTCGAAATCACAGGAGATCTGGATTCCATAGAACGAGTCGCCAGGGTACCCATTAGCAGTCCCGGTCAGGCCCAGGTGCTGCGTGTGGGCGACATCGCCAGTGTGTCGCGAGTGGTACGCACGCCAGATACGGAGAAGAGTCTACGCCTTGGCACTGAACAGGTGATTGTGTCTGTACGCATGCATCCAGATCAACGGATCGGTAGTTGGCAGAAGGGTGTCATGGCTGAACTGGCAGTGTTTGAAACGGCACTGCCGGGGAATGTTGAGATGGAGGTGATCTTTGATCAGCTTACCTACACCGAGCAGCGCATGTCGCACCTCACGAGTAATATCGCCATCGGTTTTGTGCTGATCACGCTGATTCTATTGGTCACCTTAGGTTGGCGTTCGGCACTGCTTGTCTCCGCTGCGCTGCCACTGATGTGCTTGTTCACCTTTTTCGTTATGCGCTTGATGGATGTGCCGATTAACCAGATGTCAGTCACCGGCCTGGTTGTGGCGCTTGGTATTACCGTAGACAACGCTATCGTAATGGTTGATGACATTGCCCAGCGACGACGCCAGGGACTTGCGTCACTCGAAGCTGTGCAGGGGGCGGTTGGCCATTTGTGGTTGCCATTGTTTGGCTCTACAGCCACCACGATACTGGCGTTTCTTCCGATTGTTTTGCAAGCGGGCGCTGGTGGTGAGTTTGTTGGTCCGCTGGCGGCCTGCGTGATCTTTGCGCTTGCCGGCTCTTACCTGCTTTCGCACACGCTGGTTGCGGCGCTGGCCGGTAAGGTTATTTCCGGTCAGCCACGGGGTGGCTGGTGGCGCGATGGTGTAGAGATTCCTGCACTGGCTCACCGTTTTGATACGAGTCTGCGGTTTGCACTGGCCAATCCGCGCAAGGTAATTTTGCTAGTGCTGGTACTGCCAGTGCTTGGTTTCTATGGCATACGCGGTGTACCGGAACAGTTTTTTCCTCCTGTTGATCGCGATATGTTCACGGTGGAAGTTGCCCTGCCAACACGCGCTTCTTTTGCTGCTACTGAAAACCTGGTGCGCAAGATTGATAAGGTGATGCTGGAGCAGGAAGGCCTTGAGTCAGTTGACTGGTTTATCGGCAAGAGTGCGGCCCCTTTCTATTACAATCTAATCGAGAGGCGGTTCAATACGCAGAACTACGCGCAGGCCATGGTTAAAGCCCGTGATTATCTTTATACAGAGCGCCTGGTTTCAGCCCTCGAAAAGATACTGCCGGAACGATTCCCTGAGGCGCACATCAAAGTGAAGAAGCTTGAGCAGGGACCACCGGTCGAAAATCCGCTAGAGCTTCGCCTGTACGGGC
Organism: Bacteroidia bacterium; assembly: GCA_047609575.1. Lineage (GTDB taxonomy): Bacteria > Pseudomonadota > Gammaproteobacteria > Pseudomonadales > Halieaceae > Marimicrobium. The sequence goes on from JBLFXU010000175.1 coordinate 5,648, forward strand.
CTGATCTGGCGGTACTGGAAGGCCTGGGCAACCAAATGCGCCTGTTACTTTCTGAGTTGCCGGATATAGTTTCAACCACCGCCAGTCTCGGCGATACCATGCCATCGGTAAGAGTTTCTCTGCGTGAAGAAATACTGAGCGGTGCGGGCACGCCCCCTGCAGCGTTTTCGAGCGATATACGTGCGAGTCTGGACGGCCTGCTTGCAGGTTCTATACTGGAAGCAACGGAAGAAGTGCCTGTGCGGGTGAGGCTATCCCAGGTGCAGCGCAGTACGTCGAATGATTTGAAAAGTCTCAATGTGATGTTCGGTCAGGAGCAGGGCAACACGACCAGCCTGCAGGCCATTGCCGATTTTGATATGGCACCGTCGCTTGTGAGCATTCCACATTTTAATGGTCGACGCGTCAATACCATCGGCGCCAGTCCGCGCAATGGCGTATTGGCTGATACTGTGCAGAAGAATTTTTTGCGCCTATTGCAAGAGCGCAACGTTGAGCTGCCTTCAGGCTACACCATGGAGTTAGCGGGGGAAATGGCGGAGCGCGGCGAGTCCATTGGGCATCTTGCCAGTAGCATCCCTTTGATAGTCGTGCTGTTGATCGTTGTGCTGGTGTTGTCGTTTGATTCCTGGCGACTCTGCGCCCTGATTCTGTTTACCGCTGCGCTTTCTGTTGGGCTTGGCATGCTGAGTCTGGTTTTCTCAGGCTACGCTTTTGGGTTTCAGGTGATCATTGCATTGTTGGGGCTAATGGGCCTTGCCATCAATGGTGCGATTGTCATTCTTGCGGAAATGCGCAGTAGCCCTGCGGCACTTGCGGGAGAGGCCGACGCGATTGTGGCGTCCGTTATGCACTGTACGCGTCATATCAGTTCGACCACGATTACTACGATTGCCGGCTTTATGCCGTTACTGGTTGGTGGAGGACTGTTTTGGCCGCCGTTTGCGGCGACCATCGTGGGGGGTACAGCGATGGTGACCGTGTTGTCCTTTTATCTGGTGCCCTGCGCATTCTTGCTGAT
>JBLFXU010000176.1:0-6653 GCA_047609575.1 Bacteroidia bacterium
CACTGCAAACAATCTGTGCTGAGCGCGGCAAGTCGGCCCTGACGCGCTACCAAGTTCTGCAGCGCAGGACTCACAGCAGCCGACTGGAATTGAAGCCCCTTACCGGGCGCAGACATCAGCTACGGATACACCTGAGCGAGATTGGCCACCCGATTCTGGGTTGTGATATGTACGCCCACACCGAAGCTCTGGAAATGGCAGATCGCCTTATGCTGCACGCCAGCGTCCTGGATATTGTGCACCCGGCAACCGGGGAGCGTTTACGTGTGGAGTGTGAACCCGACTTTTAATGGTGGCTCAGTTTGAGAATATTCAGGGGGCACGGAGCACGAGAGCTAGCGCGGCTTAGCAAAGGTGGCAGCGCATGCTATAGATAACAGCGGTGCCACAGTGTGCTAGGTGGCAATGCTAGCGCAGTAGTTCGTGGTCTTCGGGCAATTGGCGAGATATCCACAGGGCCAGTTTGTGGCGCATATTCGGTTCACTTTCCTGACCCTTGGCTAGCGGCTGGATCAATTTGTCATGTACTAGCAATCGATAAAGATAGGTGACCTTGTCACCCGCCGAGTCCGTTTCTTCAAATTTTCCCACACCACGCTTTTTTGTATACACCGCACCGATCTTCAAGGCATGGCTGACCAGTTCGTGCTCATTCTTGATTTTTTTCACGCGCGTTCTCCCTCGATTACCCTAAAGATAGGAACACCAGTCACTCCAGCTTCCTGCATACAATTGCGCATCCTCTCGCCCCAGCATCGACAGCGACCATAGATTGACGCAGGCCGTCACCCCCGAACCACAGTACACCAACAACTCCTGCGCCTGCAGCGCATCGCCCCAGTGCGTTCGCAGCTCTGCCTCCGAGCACACTGTCCCGGTATCGTCTGTAACACCCTGCCAGGGGCGATTAACGGCACCGGGTATGTGGCCTGCCACCGGATCTATGGGCTCCTCGAGGCCCTGGTAACGCCCAGCCTCCCGGGAGTCGACTACCCATGCATTGCGAGCTTGGGCCTGCAGTAGACCCTCACGATCACAAAAACCACTGTAGCTGCCCACCGAAACTATCTCACCAGACCGGAGCTTGCTCACCCCCGTCTCGGCAACACCACCTGCAGCCAGATAGGCCCGGTAACCGCCATCCAACAGCTGTGGCGGCCGATAGCCCAGACTGCGCATCAACCACCAGAGCCGGGCGGCAAAGGCCAGGCGGGAATCATCGTAGGCCACCACTCGCGTCTGTTGGTCGATACCCAGGGCAGCCAGGGTGAGCGCAAAATCCTGCGGCTGCGGCAATGGATGACGCCCTCCATGGCGGCCCGCCTCACCGGACAAATCGCGCTCCAGATCCAGATAGTGCGCGCCGGTCACATGACCTAGCGCATATTGCCCGCGCCCTGCCTCAGGATCGGTCAGTGCATAGCGGCAATCGACCACAACCAGATCCTCTTGCAACAGTAATTGCTGAGTCAGTAATTTTTGCGCCGATATCAAAGCTGTCATCGCTAGAGGTCCCCTCATCGTCTGGCTCCAGAGTAGGCGAGGCGACTAAAATTGACTAGACTGGAGAGAAAAAAAGCGAGCGCAACCTATGGTTACGAGCACCCGAACAGCCAGTCGACTGATGATCATCGCCAGGCCCAACCAATCCGCCACCTGGCGCGACAACGTAATGCTAATGTGCGCATTGGCGGTACCGTCGCTGGGCGCTGCCATCGGCTTCGCACTGGCGGGCGCCTGGCCCATATTGCCGCTGGCCGGTCTGGAACTCACAGCGCTATGCACAGCACTGTATTGGGTGTGCCGCAAACTACAGTACAGGCAGGTCATCACGGTCAGTGATAACAGCGTGGAAGTCGATCAGGGCTATAGCACGCCACGCCAGCACTACCGTTTCGCAAGACCCAACACCGCCTTGAGCGTCATGCCGCAGTCACACCCATGGGATGGACCGCAACTGTCCATTTATGACCGCAATGGCAGTGTGCGCCTGGGAGAATTCCTTGGGCGTGATGACTGCCTGAAATTACAGGCCCTGCTTGAAAAAGAAATGGCCGTGCGCACCCAGGGCAAGGGCGCCACCCTGAATTGCTGAAGCGCTAAGTAGGCTGGGCAAGCTCTCAGCGCTGGCAGGTGGTTGAAAAAGGCGTGCCCGATCCCCCCGAAAAGAGGGCACGCTGCAGAGGGCCACGCTGCAAAGTGGGACAGGCTGCAAAGTGGGACAGGCTCTCCTGAATTTTTCAACACACGCAAAGCGAAAAGTGCAACTTCCCTTTGCTCACACAATCAATGACTTGCAGCCGCAGGTTTTACTATTACATCAATGTACCCGCAACAAACTGCCAATAAACACCCTTTTCCCACAGCCGGCTAAATATCCTCAAAGTCACCGTGGCGACCCCGTCCACTAGCAAAGGCGGTGGCTCCGGTGAGCGTTTCCTGTGACTGCACCACCGCGAGTCCCCGGTTAAATTCGTTGACCAGGGCTTCCGGCAGCGACAGACTCCATTGCTCATAGGCACTCAAGCGATCAGAACGCAGGCAATTCTGAGGAAAACGGCTCAACTGCTGTGCCAATGCTAGCGCAGCAGCAAGCGATTCCCCTTCCTCCACCACTCTATTGGCCAGCCCCATCGCCAGTGCTTCTTCCGCATCCACCGATCGGCCGGTGAGAATCAGGTCCATAGCCCTACTGTGACCGATAAGACGCGGCAGGCGAATAGTGCCACCATCTATTAACGGGACTCCCCAGCGGCGGCAAAATACGCCCATTACCGCACTGCGCTCCACCACCCGCAGATCACACCACAGGGCAAGCTCCAGCCCCCCTGCGACCGCATGCCCCGAAACCGCGGCTATTACCGGTTTGGATAGCAACATGCGCGATGGCCCCATCGGGCCATCGCCCTCGGGATCCAACCTATTGGTTCCCTGGGCCGCTGCCACTGCTTTCAAATCGGCGCCGGCACAAAAAGTACCATACTCGCCGTACAGCACAGCAACGTCCGACTCGGGGTTGTTATCAAACACCCGAAAAGCCTCTGCCAGCGCCGCAGCGGTATCGCCGTCTACGGCATTGCGCACGTCGCGGCGCCGAATTGACACAATCGTCGTGCGGCCGTCCATAGCAATTCCGATCTTGTCCATCAGCTAAAACCTCCTAGATCCTTTTTGCATTAGCAGGCGAGACTAGCACGCGCCAATGAAGAGTTCAGCGCACACTGGACGGCACATGCGCAGCCACCTATGATCGCCCGACGCACCCAAGGAAGCGCAAATAATGAATAAATTCGCAACCCTGACGATCGCCTTGTTGCTGGCACTGGCTGGCTGCGCTGATGATGCGCTGGATGACATGCAGAACGACGCGGACACCGGCCTGGTTGGCGCCGCGCGGGGCGTCAACACGCTGCTGCAACCCAACACAGACATTATCGACTTCCGCGCGGACCCCAACCCAGACCGCAACGCTTATTTCGGCGATCTGCACGTGCACACCGCCTACTCATTTGACGCCTACGTCTTCGGCACACTGAACTCACCGGACGATGCCTACCGTTATGCCAAGGGCGGCGCTCTGGACCACCCCAGTGGCTATCAAGTGCAATTGCAAAAGCCCATGGATTTTTACGCCGTCACCGATCACGCCATGTTGATGGGTCTGGTAAAGGAAGCCGCGGAAACCGACACTGAGTTTTCTAAGTATGAAGTCACCACGCCTCTGCACAATATTAACGCGCCGGACAATATGAACGTGCTGAGCCTGGATGACCGCGGTAGCGCTTTCGGGACTTTTTTACCACAGGTGCTTAACGGTTTACTGGATGGCAGCATTGACCGCGACCTGGTGGACTCTGTGACCAAATCCGTCTGGCGCGACACCGTTGCCGCAGCAAACGAGGCCTACAATCCTGGCAGCTTTACCACCTTCGCTGCGTTTGAATACACCTCGTCTACCGATCAGCGCGGTAACCTGCACCGCAATGTCATCTTCCGCGAAACGGACCGACTACCCGCCATGCCGTTTTCCCGCTTCAATTCGCAGAGCCCTGAGGGACTGTGGCATTGGATGGATGATCTGCGTGAGCGTGGCGTCGAGAGCCTGGCAATTCCGCACAACTCCAACGGCTCCAATGGCGCCATGTTTGAAATGACTAACTGGGCGGGCGAAGCCATCGACAATGACTACGCACAAAGACGCCTGCGCAATGAACCGCTAGTAGAAATCACCCAGGTGAAAGGAACCTCGGATACCCACCCGCTGCTGTCCAAAAATGACGAGTGGGCTAATTTCGAGATCAGCCCCTACCGAGTGGCAACAAAAATCTACAGTGAGCCCAAGGGCAGCTATGTGCGCGATGCCTACCTGCGCGGCCTGGAATTACAGCAACGCGGTGTCATTAATCCTTACAAGTTCGGCCTGATCGGCTCCAGCGACACGCATACCGGGGCCAATTCCCTGCAAGAGGAGTCCTTTTTCTCCAAGGCGGGCATGCTCGATGGCACACCGGAGCTGCGCGGTTCGATACCCGCGTCGTTCCTGTACGGCACCGTTATGAAATACATCGATCCCGGGATGGTGCAGGAGGTTGATGGAAAAACTTATCTGGCCACTTCCTCATTCGAATACTGGTCTGCCTCCGGCCTTGCCGCTGTCTGGGCAGAAGAAAACACGCGAGAGGCTATCTATGACGCATTTCGCCGCAAAGAGACCTTTGCCACGAGCGGGCCGCGCATCAAGGTGCGCTTTTTTGCCGGATATGACTTTGACGCTGCAATGCTGCAAAGCGCTGATCTGGTCAGCCGCGCCTACGGGACTGGTATCGCCATGGGCGGCCATCTGAGTGCCAATGGAACACAGGACCCGCGGTTCCTGGTCTGGGCCAGTGCGGACCCCGAGGGCGTTCCGCTACAGCGCGTGCAGGTTATCAAGGGGTGGCTGAATGGCAACGAACATCAGGAACATGTGTTCGACGTAGCATGCTCAGATGGACTGACACCCGACCCGGCAACCCACCGCTGCCCGGACAATGGCGCCAGTGTGAATATCAAAGACTGCTCCCGCACTGCGGGGGTGGGAGCCGCTGAGCTTAAGAGCCTGTGGCGTGACCCCGACTTTGATGCAAGTCAGGAAGCGTTCTATTACGTGCGCGTACTGGAAAACCCAAGCTGCCGCTGGTCAACCTGGGATGCTATTAATGCCGGGGCCGAGCCGCGCTCTGACTTACCCACCACACTGCAGGAGCGCGCCTGGTCATCGCCCATCTGGTACGAGCCCGTTAGCGTCAACTAAACTCAATTCCATTTCGCTCTCTAGATGTAAGTGTTACTATTACTGATTAAGTGGGCGTATAAGTAGGCTGCTTTTATAGTCGCCAAAACTTGCATCAGTTAGACAAAAAAAGGGGAAAACGTGAATAAACTACTTCGCAGTCTGGCCGCGGGAACTCTCGTATTATGCAGCCTCTCGGCTGCGGCGGAAGATTATCTGTTCAACGGAGAGAACTACACTACAGCCGCGGGAAGCTACAACACCAGCATGCGGCTGACGGGTATGATACAGACATCTTCGCCCATACCGCCCAATGCTTCGGACCTTGACATCCTTGGCTTAATCGATAGTTTTTCGTTTTCAGACGGCGTCAATACTCTCACAGAGGCTAACGCCACGCTGGCTCCTTTATCTTTATTTGAATCTGGACTGGTGAGCACGGATGCCGATGGAGAAATTACCGATTGGGTATTCGTCGTGCGCGATCTGCCGATAGCCGACGCTGTGAGCGAGACCAATGTGTTCTTTGGCATCTCCTCCGTACTTGCCTTCGTCGAAGACATTGCTACACCCGCAGCTGAATGCAATAGTATCACCGTCGATCCAACTTGCATTCAATACGACTATCCGCCAGGAGATTCAGCTTTTGCCCCTCAGGGGTCATGGCGCAAGCAGTTGCTAGAAGGACAGCCTGTTCCAACCCTGACAGGCTAAAGCCTGGCTATTATCGCGCTGGGTTTGCTCCTTCTCGGCACTCGTCGCCTCAGGCGCCGAAACTAAGAAACCAGACTTCCAGGGGGGGAGTAACTCTCCCCCTGACTCTCATCTTCTACACCAAAAATGCCCACAAATTATCAGTACCGCAAATAAGACTCAGGCAGTAAACACATTGAGTCGACCACCCTTTAAACATAACTCCAGTTCACCTCGCAACAAGCGCCGTGCGGAGGAAGGTAAATCTGTGACCAAAGCGCCCAAACGTACTCGCAGCCTAAAAGCCTTACTCGTTATTGCGCTGGCCTACAGTGCGCTGCAATTTGCCACCTCCGGCTCTATTAACTGGCCGGGCGACCTACTAAATTCTGTAAAGGCGCAAATCACGGGTTATGCCGACAGACCAGAAGCCGGCTGGCGCCAGGCCACCGGAAAGGTCGAGGAACTCGGGGCAAGTCGGGAGGGGCAATCTCCAAAACAATTCGACATCACGGGCCGGGTCGTGCGGATCGCGGACGGCGACACCGTATCAGTGCTCGATGATCGACAGAAACAACACAGGATTCGCCTGTTCGGGATAGACACTCCGGAACGAGACCAGCCACATGGGCAGAATGCTAAACGGGCACTGGAAAAACTGGTCGATGGTCAGCGTGTAGATCTCGTC
>JBLFXU010000177.1:0-6615 GCA_047609575.1 Bacteroidia bacterium
ATTTACGTGGATATGTATCAGGACAGCGTTCACACTAAAAACTGGCGCGACAAATTACGCGTATGGTTGGGGCGTACCGGTTGGCGTCCTACGGATATAGCCGATAGGTATCCGCGCGAAAAAACAGACCTTGATCACTTTGAGCGCTTTGATCCAAAAGTACCTGCGGCAGTGGCCTGGTACGCTATTTTTCAGTTGCTTGCCGTTCTTGTATTGGCAAATCACATGCAGCTGGCAGAATTGAACTATTGGGGTGGCGTTGCATTGTTGGGAATGCTGCTGGCGACAACCGTTACCACAGCTTACTGGCTTGAAGCCCGGGCCCCGGTGGCAGTGGTGAAGTGGGAGCTGTTGCGCCTGGCGCTGGTCATTCTACTGGTCGGGATAGGCTGGCAGGGTGCTGCGTCCGCATCGTTGCTGTTATCGGCGATCGCCTATCTGCTGGCGAATGCCCTGTGGCTGGTCTTTCTCACCCGCAGCGGTGACAACGACGAAGGGTCGAACGTGACGCCTGCTGCCTAGGCATCTACTTTCAGGCATCTACTGTCTAGTCATCTATAGCTTTTAGCGATTGCAGGTCAACGCTGCACGATTGTTTGCCGTTATCGATATAGATCGTTCCACCTACAATACTCACACTCAATTGGATGGTTCGATTAAACAGCTGTGCGAGGGCGATTATTTCCTGCCAGTCGAAACGCAGGACTTGTAAGTTGTCCAACTGATTCAGTTCGCCTTCCCACTTGCGCCACCACACATCGGTGCTCTTACCAAAAGCATACACGCTCACGCGTTTTGCTTTGCCGCAGGCACGGCGCAGCCGCGGTTCCTCCGGCTGGCCCATCTCAATCCAGTGTTCTATCTCGCCACTGTCACTGTGTTGCCAAAGATCCGGCTCATCGGCCGTGGAAATACCTTTGGTGAAAGTCAGCCCGCGGATATTGTTCAGGCAGTAGGCGAGCAGTCTGGCCGCCATGCGTTCCAGAGTTTCCGAGGGATGTTGAGCGATCGTTAGGGCAAGTGTCTCGAAGCAGTTGCGATCACTGTCTGCCAGTTCGATTTTTACTTTGTAGATCGTCGGTTTCAGTGCCATATTTATCTGCGTTGGTTGTTTGTGTTAGATATCTGCGTTGTTTATATGTGCTTCTTATCTGTCTTAGAGATCAGCGTTCTGGATGATGCCACACAAGCAATAAGACGGTGATGCACAGCAGCACAATAACGCCATCGGTGGCGAAGCGCAGATTGTGAATCGCTTCCAGGGCGTCGAGGTTGAGGTAGATTGCGCCGCTTACTCCCAGCGGAATAACAACACCCATAAACAGGGAAAATCGTGAGTGGCCAAATAGACCGATAGCGGCAATCAGGTATACGGCGCCAAGCAAGGCATCTAACACGGCGGCTTGCGTTAGTTCGCGCAGCCACAATGCGGCTACCTGGGCGACGCCGGCACACGCCATTACTGTAGCGGCTGTGCGGCGCAGGAATCTGGCAGTGGGGGAAAGCAAGGCTCGCTATTTTCCCTGCAGGGCCCGAGCTACAGCCGAAGCGTTGGCTCTGCCCAAGGTGGCCGAGATATTCTCGCCGACTTTCACCAATGCTTCCAGATTGATGCCGGTATCAATGCCCATGCCATTGAGCATATACACCACGTCTTCAGTAGCCACATTGCCCGATGCTCCCGGTGCATAGGGGCAGCCTCCGAGTCCGGCTACGGAGGAATCAACGGTAGTAATGCCCGCTTGCAGGGCGACGAGAATATTGCTCAGTGCCTGCCCGTAGGTGTCGTGGCAGTGCACAGCCAGTTGCTTGGGCGAGAAGTGTTGCAGTAATGCGTCCAGCAGTTGAGACATACTGCCCGCATTGCCGGTGCCAATAGTGTCTCCCAGCGAAATCTCGTAACACCCCATGTCCAGTAACTTGGCGGTTAGCTCGGCCACGGCCTTGGGCGCAACGTCCCCTTCATAGGGACACCCCAGTACACATGACACATAACCGCGCACGGGCATATTGTTTGCACGCGCCATGTCCATCAATTCTGAAAAGCGCTGCAGGCTTTCAGCGATACTGCAGTTAATATTTTTTTGCGAGAAGGACTCTGAGGCGACCGCGAATACGGCGACTTCGTCGGCGTTGGCCTCCAAGGCTCGCTCCAGGCCCCTTACGTTAGGTGTGAGCGCGGTGTAACGAACGCCGGGCTGGCGTTGTATGCCGGCGAACACAGCTTCGCTGTCGGCCATTTGCGGCACCCACTTGGGGTTAACAAAGCTGCCCGCTTCAATACTGCTAATGCCGGCGGCCGCTAGCTCGTCAATTAGCTGTAGTTTTGTCGCCAATGGAATCGCTGAGGATTCATTCTGTAGGCCATCCCGGGGGCCGACCTCAACAATTTGTACCTGGGTGGGAAGACTCATGATGGCTTAGCTTTCCCCACGGGTAAAATCGAGTAGGGTCGCTCCACCATCAACCAGATCGCCGGGTTGGTAGTGATAACTTTCAACGGTGCCTGCCATTGGTGCGCGCAGGGTATGCTCCATCTTCATGGCCTCCATGACGATTAGTGGGGTATCAGCTGCTACTGGTGTGCCGGCTTTAACCAGCAAGGCCACAATTGTGCCATTCATGGGTGCAGTGCATGTGCCCTCGCTACCTGCATTGTCACTTTCGCCTGTATCAGGCGGCACTTCGCTGAAGGGACAAGCCCCGTTGGGCAGGTACAGAATAAACCCATCGTTACCCCGGGCCAGGGTGGCGCTTGTTCTGTGACCTTCTGTATCGAGCAACAGCGTATCACCAGTGAGTTCCCCGCGCACTAGCGTATCCATACCGCCAGTGCGGATCTTGTAGCTGTCACCCGCTCGCTGCAATATCACCGGATGGTCTTGTCCGTGGCAGTGCACAGTCAGCTGATGCAGATGTGGCTCGTTGAGGCGCCAGGCATTGTGTTCGTGCCAGGGGGAGTGAGGGTCAGTGCTTGGCTGTGCGTCGGCCTGCTGCTGTTTGTGCAGCAATAGCGCAAGCGCCACCAATGGCAGGTCCGTCTTTAGATCCGGCTCTCGAGTGTAGAAAATTTGCTCGCTGTGCCGTTCGATAAACCCTGTGTCCAGTTCGGCCTGCATGAAAGGTTTGCAGGTTGCCAGGTTGTGCAAAAATTTCAGGTTGGTCACCGTACCGCCTATACGGTAGTCCGCCAGTGCTGTGGCGAGCCTTTGTAGTGCGAGCTCCCTCGATTTGTCCCACACCACCAGTTTGGCGATCATGGGGTCGTAGTACACGCTGATCTCATCACCCTGTACAACGCCCGTATCTACCCTGATATGGGTCGACTCTGCCGGTGGGCGCAGATAGGAGAGCCGGCCTGTAGCAGGTAGAAAGTCCTGTTCTGGATCTTCAGCGTAGATGCGCGCCTCGAAGGCATGACCACTGATGACGATGTCTTGCTGGGCCAGCGGTAGCTTTTCTCCTGCAGCCACAAGCAACTGCCATTGGACCAGGTCTTGCCCGGTAATCATCTCTGTGACCGGGTGCTCCACTTGCAGGCGCGTATTCATTTCCATGAAATAGAAGCTGCCGTCTTTATCCAGCAGGAATTCCACCGTGCCTGCGCCGCGGTAGTCGATAGCGTGGCCTGCGGCCAGCGCTGCTTCGCCCATCGCGGCACGCAGTGCTATATCCATGCCGGGTGCCGGCGCTTCTTCGATAATTTTTTGGTGACGCCGCTGCACTGAGCAATCGCGCTCTGCCAGGTAGACACCGTTGCCATGATGATCAAAGAACACCTGTATTTCCACGTGGCGCGGCTGGGTCAGGTACTTCTCAACGAGCATTTGATCGTCATTGAAGCCCGCCATTGCCTCGCGTTTGGCCGCGGCCAGTGCTGCGCTGAATTCGTCCGCTGCCCAGACCTGGCGCATACCTTTGCCGCCGCCGCCTGCGGTGGCCTTCAATAGCACGGGATAGCCCATGTCATCAGCCGCGGCGCGCAGTACATTCTCAGACTGATCGTCCTCGTGGTATCCCGGCACCAGAGGTACGCCGGCTTTCCCCATTATTCGTTTGGCCGCTGCTTTGCTGCCCATCGCCGCAATCGCCTCGGGGCTAGGGCCGATGAAGGTTATGCCTTTGTCTTTGCAGTTAGCTGCGAACTCAGCGTTTTCAGATAGAAAGCCATAACCCGGATGGATCGCCTGTGCCCCGGTTTTTTCGGCCGCAGCGATAATTCGCTCGCCCAGCAGGTAGGACTCACGCGCAGGTGAGGGACCGATGTGCACTGCCTCGTCGGCCATATTGACATGCAGTGAGTTGCTGTCGGCATCAGAGTAGACCGCTACTGTAGCTACTCCCAGGCGTCTCGCAGTGCGAATGATGCGACAGGCAATTTCGCCGCGGTTGGCAATCAGAATTTTGCTGAACATGCGCCTAGCTCCCTATCCAATTTGGTTCTCGCTTGTCCAGGAAAGCCGCCAGGCCTTCCTGGCCCTCGGCAGACACCCGGATGCGGGCTATGCGGTCACAACTATCTTCGATCAGCGACGAGCTGATCTCGCGCCCGGAAAAATCAGTAATCAGTGCTTTGGCAGCGCGCAGGGCAGCGGGCCCGTTTTGCAACAAACTGCCCACCAGTGCCGTAAGGCGGTTATCCAGTTCGTCTACTTCCGTCACTTCCTGCACAAGCCCAATGCGCTCTGCCTGGGTAGCGTCAAAACGTTCCGCGGTGGTGAAGTAGCGCCTGGCCCAGCGTTCGCCTATAGCGCGTATGACATAGGGGCTGATAGTGGCTGGGGTTAGACCGATCTTTACTTCCGACAGGCAGAAGCTCGCATTGGCCGAAGCGAGCGCGATGTCACAACAGCTCACTAGTCCTACAGCACCGCCAAATGCAGCACCTTGTACTCGCGCTATTGTAGGTTGGGGGATGTTACGTAGAGATGCGAGCATCTGTGCCAGCGCCCGGGCATCGCTCAGGTTGGCTTCGTAATCGTACTGTGCCATGCGTTTCATCCAAGCAAGGTCGGCACCGGCACTGAAGTTTTCCCCGCTAGAGGCCAGGATCACCACGCGTACATCGTTGTTTTGGGCAAGTGTGTCGAAGGCCGTGCTCAGGTGTCCGATCATTACGTCATCAAAGGCGTTGTGCTTGTCGGGTCGATTGAGAGTGACCTTTGCTACGCCGCGCGATGTTATGTCGGTCATCACAGTTGCTTGCGTCATCTTACTTTCCTTGAAGCCTGCGCCAGCACTTCAGTCATTAGAATCAGTTGGGCGATGTTTGGGCCATGATTGGACGATAGCCGAGCGAAAAATACCTGACTGCAATCACTACATCCGAAATACGCCAAAGGAGGATTCTTCCACCGGCGCATTCAGTGCAGCCGAAATACTCAGGCCCAATACCATGCGCGTATCTGCCGGGTCGATTACGCCGTCGTCCCACAAGCGCGCGGAAGCATAGTAGGGGTGACCCTGCTTTTCATAGCGCTCGATGATGGGCTGCTTGAAGGCGGCCTCGTCAGCTTCGGTCATGTGTTCGCCGCTGCGGGCCAGTTGATCCTGCTTCACTGTTGCCAAAACGCCCGCTGCCTGCTCGCCACCCATGACAGAAATTCGCGCGTTGGGCCACATAAACATGAATCTTGGGTCGTAGGCCCGGCCGCACATCGCGTAGTTGCCTGCGCCAAAGGAGCCGCCGATCAAGACCGTAAATTTGGGCACTGCCGCGCAGGCAACTGCGTGCACCATCTTGGCACCGTGACGCGCGATGCCACCGGACTCGTACTGTTTCCCCACCATGAACCCTGTGATGTTCTGTAAAAACACCAGGGGTATTTTCCGCTGTGCACACAGTTCGACGAAATGCGCGCCTTTGACCGCGGATTCACTGAACAGAATGCCGTTGTTTGCCACTATGCCAACCGGGTATCCGTGGATGCGGGCGAATCCGCAGACCAGCGTTTCGCCAAACAGGGCTTTGAATTCGTCGAACTCCGAGCCATCTACCACTCGCGCGATGACTTCATGCACATCGTACGGCTGACGCGCATCCGCCGGGATTACACCGTATATATCCTCCGTCGGATAAAGCGGCTCTTCAGTCGGCCGGATATCCATTGATATCGGCTTAACCTGGTTTAGTCTTGCGACAGCCTGGCGCATCAGTTGCAGTGCGTGGTGATCGTTGTTGGCATAGTGATCGGTGACGCCGGAGGTGCGGCAATGGACATCGGCGCCGCCAAGTTCCTCGGCAGTTACCACTTCACCCGTAGCCGCTTTTACCAGCGGTGGACCTGCCAGAAAAATAGTACCCTGGTTTTTGACGATGATCGATTCGTCCGCCATAGCGGGTATGTAGGCGCCGCCGGCGGTACAGGAGCCCAGCACTGCGGCCAGTTGGGGAATGCCTTTGGCTGACATGCGAGCTTGATTGAAAAAGGCGTGGCCAAAGTGCTCCCGATCCGGAAACACTTCGTCTTGTAGCGGTAGGAAAGCGCCGCCCGAATCAACCAGGTACAGACAGGGCAGGTGATTCTCTTCGGCAATGGTCTGTGCGCGGCCCTGTTTTTTGACTGTCAGTGGATAATAGGTGCCACCCTTCACGGTCGCATCGTTGATGAAGAT
>JBLFXU010000178.1:0-6594 GCA_047609575.1 Bacteroidia bacterium
CTGGATGCGTTATAGACGTAGGTATTAGTATCAGTTCCGTCTAAATCAAGATGCTTCTTTGCCCCAGGGGAGGGAAGTGTCATATCGCTAGGCACCGCCGACTCGAGAACGTTGCGATCACTTGAGTTGGGAGCCGTTAGAAGGTTATAGCGACCCTGTTCATAGTCAACTTGACCACTGTTATAAGTCATTGCCGATGCGTCGCTCGAAGTTGAAGCGACCGAGGCTCCGGCTCCTAAGGTAAAAGCAGTGAGATGGTTCGCATTGCCAGTGACCGCTGCAGTCGCGCCGAGCGTTGTAGCAGTGCCAGAATCCGTTTCATCGCTCACCGTACTATCGGCGCCAAGCGTAATAGCGGTTCCGGTCTGAATGCTGCCAGTGACCGTTGTACTAGCTCCAGCTACGAGATACGTATTGGCTACAATGTCGCCACCGAATATTGCATCGGCGCCAGCGCTTACGTAAGTGGTGCCAAAGACCAAGGGTACATACGGGGCCTCGGCCTGAGCCTGGATGTTGTAGGTTGCGCCAGTCATTATGATCAGGCCAGTCAAGAGGGATCGATTTGTTCGCATATGTTTCACCTTAATTTACTTGCTTATGAGCTTAGGTTATGGAGAGCTGGTGCTGGCACAGCACAAAGCTCTCCGCTGCAACACAATCACATTCATTAAGCGGCAACGTCCAAGACAATCACAATATGATCGCCGTTAGTCATTTTCGTCCGTGAACCGCCAATGTGAATACCACTAGTAACCGTGCGCTTCCTTTCATTTGATCCCAGTCTTTAGAGTATTGCTACACCAAAGGACCCGCATGAAACATGCCAGAAAAACAAAACCTCGCAGTATCAGTAGGTTAGGAAATGACCGCATTGTCCAATTTTTGAATGTGTAAAAAAAGCTGACACAATAGAGCCCTGAGTCCTCACTGACGACCCAGGTAGCGTTCGATCAGGGCGGCCAGTAACAAAATATGCTCATATTGGATTACCGTAAGCAGGGTACTAATGTAATGAACCATCCCCACCCTCGCTGCTAGCGCTGTGGCAGCCTTCAGACTAGCCTTCTAGCTGGTGCAGGCAATCATGGCATGGCCGAAAGTTGCCGATATTCATCTTTTTGGCCAGCAAGCCCGAGCCGGCATCCGCCGATGCAAGTACGCTCTGTCTAAATGGTCAAAGGTGACTTATGCTTCTGCTCGAAGCTATAGCAAGAGCCCTGTGCACTCCGGCCCGGCAATGGCAACAAGCCCCCCCCCGCTGAAGGCAACGACGAATGGACTTTGAACTCCCAGAAGAATACCGACAGTTACAAGCTCTGGTGGAGACCTTTGTCGAGCGGGAGTTGCTGCCACTGGAAAGCAATTATCTGCAGCGGGAAGCGGCGGGTGAACATGCCCAACTCAACGCAGAAGAATTGGAAAAAGTGCATCAGGCCTGCCACAACATGGGCCTGTGGGGTCTGGAAAGCCCGGAGGAATATGGCGGCTCGGCGCTACCCGCCATCGCCATGGTAGGCGTCAATGAAGCGCTGGGCTATTCCGCCCTGCCCTTCTTTTTCCCGCCGGATGCACCCAACCTGCACATGCTGCTCAAGGCCGCCAACCCCGACCAGATGCAGCGCTATACAGCGCCCTATGCGCGTGGCGAGACCACCGTAGCCATGGCAATATCCGAACCCGATGCTGGCGCTGATCCCGCGGGCATGATTACACGTGCCGTGCGTGACGGCGACGACTGGGTGATCAATGGCAGCAAGATCTGGGTGAGCAAAGTGGATATTGCCGACTTTACGATTCTGATGGCAGTGACCGAACCGGGCAAGGGGAACGCAGGTATCTCCGCATTTATCATCGATAAAGACACACCCGGGTTCAACATCACCCGCGAAATCCCGATGATTGGCGGCCACCGCACTTACGAGATTGCCCTGCAGGACTGCCGCATCCCGGCTGCGCAACTGTTAGGCGAAGAAGGCAAAGGATTTGCGCCCATGCAGTTGCGCTTGACCGTGCGACGCCTCGAAATGGGTGCCTGGTGCCTGGGCAAGTCACGGCGCGCACTGGATATCCTACGCAACTATGTCACACAGAAGAAAACGTTTGGCTTACCCATCTCCGAGCGACAGGCGGTACAGTGGTGGGTTGCCGATGCGGAAATCAAGGTTCACGCCTGCCGGCTTATGCTGCAACAGGCCGCCTGGAAACAGGACCGCTCAGAAGAAGTGCGAACAGAAGCCTCTATGATCAAGGTGTTCAGCACGGAGATGGCAACAGAGATTCTCGATCAGGCGATGCAGGCCTGCGGTGCCATGGGTATGACAAAAGAACTACCGCTGAGCATGATGGCGCAACAGGTTCGCACCATGAGAATTTATGAGGGCCCAACAGAGGTGCATCGGATGGTTATTGCACGCAGAGCCCTGCGCTAGAGCCCTGCGCTAGAATTCAACCGGATCAGCCCGTCAAAGCTCCAGTCCATTTTACCTACGGCGACGATTATGAAAAACACATTTGGGGACGTTAGCGTTGAACTCAACGGCCATGTTGCAACGGTTGAAATCTGCCGACCTCCGCACAATTTCTTTGACGTCACACTCATCCAGGACCTTGCCGCGGCATTCCAGGCACTGGACCAACTCACCGATTGCCGCGCCTCGGTGCTGGCAGCACAGGGCAGTGCCTTCTGCGCAGGGGCCAATTTTTCTTCCGGGCCATCGGTGTTTGATAAGGAGGATCCTGAACGGGGGAACCCACTGTACGTTGCGGCAGTCGAGCTGTTCTCCTGTGAAAAGCCCATCATTGCTGCTATTCATGGCACCGCGGCGGGCGGCGGGCTGGGACTGGCACTGGTCGCGGACTTTCGAGTTACTTGTCCGGAAGCGCGGTTTACCGCCAACTTTACCAAGCTTGGCGTGCACCCCGGCTTTGGATTGACGTACACGCTGCCAAAACTGATAGGTCAGCAGCATGCCAACCTAATGTTCTACACTGGCCGACGTGTCAATGGCGAACTAGCAACACAATGGGGCCTGGCCGACGTGTTGACGGCGCAGGACAACGTGCGTAACGAAGCGCATGCACTCGCAGTGGAGATCGCACAAAACGCGCCACTGGCGGTAGTTTCTACCCGTAAAACCATGCGCCGCGATCTGGCACAGCAAGTAAAACTGCATAGCGACCACGAAGACCGCGAGCAGACCTGGCTGTCACGGACCGAAGATTTTCAGGAGGGTGTTAAAGCGGTTTCCGAGCGACGCCCTGGCGCATTTCACAGCAAGTAGCCTGTGCTCAAACGATGAGCCGCGCGCGCGATTAATGTCTGCACGAGCCAAGTGACATTGCTACACTGATTGCATCACCCACAAGGAGAGGTCTGTGACTGAAGTAACCGTACCAAATTTTGGCGAACTGCTGGCGCCTTTTATCTCAGCCGTTCCCGAAGCAGCAATACCAAACTTTCTCGCCCTGTTGGAACGCGGCGCAGCCGAGCGCTATCGCCACTGGGCAGAGCAACTGCCACAGTTCAGGGAAGGCTTGCTGCGCTGCTCTAGTAGTGAAGACGAGATCGCCGACATTGTGGAAGGTCTGTTCCCCATTGATGCGCCACTGGCGGAGGACATCAGAGTACCCCTGCCAGCGGCTCGCGACACCTATTTTAAAGTCTTCCAGGACATGCCATTGGCCGACCAACTCGCCATTCAGGCCGATGCGGAACTGCAGGGCGCCCTGGCCTGGCAAGACATGTTGGAAAATGAGGTGTCGGACGCGATAAGGGCCGGATTAACGCGGTGCAGCGAACTTGAGAGAGAGAGCTCAGCCTACTTATCCTCAATCATCGACGCGGTTAGAAACAACTAAACACCACTTCAAAAGCGCGCCGCGCAACCCTGCGCCCTGCTGCAGATCGCCAGGGCACTGCGCACTGCGCCTATTCGATCAGATGCACCTACCGGCACCTTTGTTGCATTCGAATGGTCCTCAATGCAAAATTAGTCCCTACCGATAATGCAGGCAGTTGTAGAACAGAATGCCGGGGTGTAGAAATCGTATTCGAGAAATCGCCGTGTTAAGCGTTGATAGCGCGGGCTGTCTAATCAATTAAAGCAGCATTCTACCTGGTCTTTCGCAACCCAGATGGTAGTTCGACCAATTTTTACCTCAACCAGCGCGACACCGTCAGCATCAGAAGCCTCTTTCTCTACGACGACCAACAGCTCTTTGGGCGCGTACAAGCAAGCGCTCTTCTCCAGTGTCGAGTCCAGGTTTCCCACTCCGCCTGTACTATCGAGCCCCATCGCATTTTCAATCGCAAAGTACTCACACATCAAAGTACCACTAGGCACTTTCGCCTTAGAGCCTTCCCAGCTTTCGGAAAGTGCCGGCGCAGAGGCCAGTAAAAAAATGATTATCAAATTTTTTCTCATATTCGATTCCTTAACTTGATACCTGGAAGCTTAGCTAGGTGGCGACGATCCAACTCGCCAGGACAGCAAACCTATGGTGTTTTATACGCATGCAGTACCCTGAGCCAATCCGCTGGAAATTAACAGCACAACAAAGATACCACCCCTGGACGACGCTGGCATTGATGAAATAGAGAGATGAAATAGATATCTATCGGCATAATTGGAAATCTGCCCCACGGGTGTTTGGTATTACTTCTAGCAACTTTCCCTCACCCGTTCCCAAAGCACTCGCTCTAATAGAGCCCGGGCCTTAGGCAACGCTCTTGAAGAATGCTTCAGCTTTCTCATAGGCAAGGTAGAACGCTTCTATACGCTGTTCATCTGTAGTGATGTCCTGCGGTGTGCCAAAGGTGGATATCACCGAGAATAGACTGAGCTCCAAGCCACTAATATTGAGCTCCAACGGAAGTATTGGCAGCTGGTTGCCAGCGGCCGGGTCACTGTCCTCAAAGTCTCCGGTCAGATCGATATACTCACCGAAACGCTGATGCACCTCCTTATCGCCGGATGCCAAGGCCTCACTTCGCCGACGTCTCAAAAGTGCCGGGGCCGCCTGCTCCCAGTTGCTGATGTATTTGCGCAGTCCCATCGGATGCAGTGTCAGGAGTGCGAGGTTGATCACCCCCGTGCTGCCAATATTCTTTAACAGCATTTCGGGGTCACCATCAACAGCCAACAAAAAATCGGCCGCCTTGTTTTTCCTACGAACATTCCAGAAGCGATCTACCACCACAGCCGGCAACGGTTCGTGGTGCAACAGGACGTGATTCAAGACATCCAGTACAGGCGCCATAGCTGGCTCATCAAGATCGGTCTCGCTATAAGCGGAGACGAAACCTGCCGATTGCAGCAGCAGGTTTCTCTCCCGCAAAGGAATCTCCATGGCCTCTGACAGACGCACAACCATCTCACGACTGGGCTGACTGCGCCCTGTTTCCAATCAGCTCACATGGCGCTGCGACACATTGGCGGCCAATGCCAAATCAAGCTGCTAGAGATTTCGGAACTGTCGCCATTCACGGCAAATAGATCTGAAATGTTGCGAGACGCTTGAATTCATAAACATGCTCCCTTGGGCCTGACATTGTCGCTGCGGGGCGGTGTTATTTCAAAACCCCTGAGGTAATTGTCACCGTTCACCACCCGGGGGAGGATAGGTTGAAATCGCCTAGCGTGACAACAACGGCGACAACCAAGGAGACAACCAAGGAGACTGCAATGAATAAACGTACACTGGCTATCGTAATCCTGATTCCCTTCCTTGCCCTCACAATCTACAGCGTGGCAAAGGTGGGCTATTTCGGACTATTTGAGTATCACCTGCACAGTCCAGCACGGTGGCAAGTCTTTACGGATCTGGTGATTGCACTGCTGCTAGTACTGATGTGGTTAGTACCGCAGGCAAAAACCGAGGGGCGCAACCCCTGGCCATGGGTGGTTGCAACACTATTTTTGGGGTCGATTGGGCCACTTGCGTATCTGGCCTGGAGAAGCAAGCCCTTCAAGCCGCTTCCGTAATGGTGTTCTGATCTTCAATGCGTCGACTTCTGCGGAGCACAGAAGATAGGAGCGCGGAAGATAGGCCCGCAGAAGATAGGCGCGCATATTGGTCGCCTCAGGCAACTGTCTTGACCGATTATTCGCACACTGGTCAGTAGTCTGAAACTACTGTGGGAGAGGGTAATTTTCTTGTAGATAATGTCCAAAGCGTTGTGCTCCAAACTGATTCAGATGCTTGCCATCATAGGTGAGAAGTTTGCCTGTTTCCCGATCGGCTAAATGATATTCACCGTCAAAAAAGAAATCCTTGTTGCTGATGTAGACTGCGCCTAGCCCACTGATATATTCAGCAAATTCACCATCGAGCCTGAAAGGTTCTTGCACCATGTGTTTTTCCAGACCTCCACCCTGTGCATTGAATCTAAGCAAATCAATCGATATATCTACTGGAGTTCTGTGCTCGATAAAACGCATCTGACCCAGCATGTATACCGTTTTTCCAGCATCTCTCAAACGCTCAACGGTCTCCTTGACCGCCTCCTCTTGCCAATAAAAAATATTTTGAGCGAGGAAAATGATGTCCTCACTTGGCGCATCAAGAGCAGCCTGCAGCCGAGCCTGATTA
>JBLFXU010000179.1:0-6561 GCA_047609575.1 Bacteroidia bacterium
GACTCCAGGGTGACAATGCGGTCCGACAGCTTGTCTACCGTTTCCAACATGTGCTCGATGGACCCTCGATCCTCGTCGGTAAGACCGCGCGAGGAGCGATTAACGCTGCGGTAATGCATGGTGATCCAGATCGGCGCTACCACTGTCAGAAACAGTATGGTTGGCACAAACATGAACTTCAGAAAATCCATTCAATCATTCCTTGGATGGCGGCGCGGGGAAAAACCCCCTACTGCCATTATAGTCGTGGTTTGACACAATTTTGTGGCGTCGCAGCGATTCAACTATTCGCTTTGCCACCCATTTCGGACTTCAATCGTGCCAGCTCGCCGCTGATTTTCTCATCATCTTCCAACGCATCGATCTGCGCCGCAAGATCCGGCGGAACGTCGCGCCCCATGTCCATCGTCTCCAACTGACCCTCTAAAGTGTCCATACGTCGCTCAAACTTTTCGAAGCGAGTAAAGGCATCATCAAGGGCTTCACGCTGGATCTGCCGCTTTACCTTAATGCGCGACTCAACGGTCTGTCCACGCATCGTCAGTGCTTTCTGTTTGGCGCGGGCCTCGTCCAGTTTTTGCTGCAACTTGGCAACTTCCTCACCTAACTGCTCAATGTGCTCATCAGTGGCAACAAGCTCAGCTTCTACCAGAGCTACTTCCTCTTCGATCGCGCCCTTTTCTTTCAGGGCGGCCCTAGCGAGATCTTCTCGTTCGCGAGTAACCGCCAGCTTGGCTTTCTCTTCCCATCGCTCTGCCTCTGCGCGCACTCGCTCTATGCGGCGAGCGGCGGTCTTACGGTCCGCAAGTACTCTGGCGGAGGAGCTGCGCACCTCCACCAGGGTGTCTTCCATCTCCTGAATAATCAGGCGCACCATCTTTTCCGGATCTTCCGCCTCGTCCAACATCGCGTTGATGTTGGAATTAATGATATCGGTCATGCGAGAAAATATACCCATCTTCAATCTCCTGTTTACCGCTACTATCTCCGACGCCTGGTATAGCCGCCGGAAGATGTTCTAATCCAATACGCAAGTTCGATCATGATCGCCACTTGCACAAAACTCCAAAGCCCTGGTACCAGTCCCGCTCCAAGAGCGATGACGCCGCAAGCAATCAACAGTGCCGTGTACACCAGTTTGCGTTCCTGCAGTCCACTTACTCTGCTCTCTTCCTGGTCCATCACTAACGGCCTTTTGATCTGTTTATACTGCTAAGTACTAATACAGGAATCGTGCCATAAACTGTAAGTCTCTGTATTTAAACATTTTATTCCATTTTTGGGTCGTACAGAGAAAATGGATAGAGTGAATACCGGTAAATATAACCACTAATTAGGCTCTATTTACCGCATTTAGAGGTATTATTAACCTTATGAGACAACAAGAGAGCATTATTGGCAATTCCTCGGCACTCGCAGAGGCGCTGGACCATCTGTCACGGCTGGCCCCTATCAACCGCCCTGTTCTCATCATGGGAGAGCGCGGCACAGGCAAGGAGCTGGCCGCGCAACGTCTCCACTACCTCTCTCCGCGGTGGGAGCAACCTCTGGTAAAGGTAAACTGTGCAGCCATGGCCGAGAGCCTGCTGGAATCAGAATTATTTGGGCACGAAGCCGGCGCCTTCACAGGCGCCACCGGCAGACAACTGGGCCGCTTTGAGCGCGCCGACAATGGCACCCTCTTCCTGGACGAATTAGGCACAATGTCATCTCGCGTACAGGAAAAGCTACTTCGCCTGATCGAATACGGCGAATTTGAACGAGTGGGTGGCCAGGAGACGCTGCGAGTGGATGTGCGAGTCATTGGCGCCACTAATGCAGACCTGAGAAAACTGGCCGCGGAGCAGGCCTTTCGCGCAGACTTACTCGATCGATTGAGCTTCGACGTAGTTCACCTGCCACCGCTTCGAATACGCACTAGTGACACCGTAGAGCTTGCCGATCATTTCGCCATGCAGATGAGTTCAGAACTAGGCTGGGATTTGTTTCCGGGTTTCAGTGACAAGGCGCTCAAGCAACTTCTGGCCCACGACTGGCCGGGTAATGTACGGGAGCTTAAAAATGCCGTAGAGCGCTCTTTATACAGATGGCAAGACAGCTCACGTCCAGTGGGAAATATCGTTATTGACCCATTTCGTCCACCTTACAGCGATGCTGGTGAAACACTGCCAACGCCGCAAGTCGTCGCCACACCAGAACAGTCGAATGAGTCGACGCTGGATTTCCAGACACAGGTGCGTGAGTTTGAACGACAGCTACTCGAACAAGCATTGGCTGGCAATGGACAAAACCAACGCCGCACAGCCGCGGCCATTGGCCTCACCTACGACCAGATACGCGGCATGGTGCGTAAACATGAGCTGTCAAAATAAGCATAAACACGGCGCGCGAGTGAGCACTCGGTCAAACCTGGAATAGAGATCGGATACTACTGGGCTTTCACTTTTTCTTTACCGCAGCGTTCACAGCGATAGACGGTTATGAGTCGACCCTGCTTTACATCAAACTGCTTGGCTTTATCAATCTGCCACTTGTGATGGCCGTGGCGACACAAGGTTTTACCCTTGTGCTTTTCCTTCAGAGACGGTTTTCGAAAGGGAACAACGTCAGCCATGGATCTACAGCAACGTGCGAGAAACGGCGCTATCCCAGGACGCACGACGTTTAGTGCGGGCAGCGGCCGATGTACCAACAACGAATTCACGCTCCGCCTGCCAGAGGCTCTTCACTTCTGCCGGACTCTGCCAAAGCCCAATACCCAGGCCCGCAAGGTAGCAGGCACCCGCCGCAGTTGTTTCGATAACACGTGGGCGAATCAGTCGCCGACCCAACACATCGGCTTGAATTTGCATCAACAAATTGTTGGCGGCGGCACCTCCATCAACTCGCAGTGGCTTCATACGCTTACCCAAATCTTTCTCCATCGCACGAAGAATGTCTGCGTTCTGCAGGGCTATGGCATCCAGAGTCGCGCGCGCAATATGTCCCCGCTGCGCCCCACGAGTAAGTCCCGTTATAGTGCCACGCGCCTCGGGCGCCCAATACGGCGCGCCCATGCCCGTCAAAGCCGGCACAAATTCCACACCGCCATTGTCCGGTACCGATGCCGCAAGTGCTTCAATGTCCGACGCGCGCCGGATGATTTGAAGACCGTCACGCAGCCATTGTACGGCCGCGCCGCAAACAAAAGCGCCGCCCTCCAGCGCGTAAACCGGCTTGCCCTTCTCTCCAAGTTGCCAGGCAACCGTGGTGAGTAGACCAGACTTGGACTGTTTCGGCTTTTCTCCGGTATTCATCAGAATGAAAGAGCCCGTACCAAAGGTGCATTTAGCATCGCCAACACCAAAACAGGCCTGGCCAAACAGCGCTGACTGCTGATCGCCGGCAACGCCTGAAATAGGAATTCCATCAGGCAAGCCCCCCACGCTTCTGGTGTAACCCAGAATCGCGCTGGACGGCACAATGTCAGGCAAAATATCGCCAGGCACCTCAAACAGGTCAAGTAACTTGGAATCCCAGCGCAGCGTTTTGAGATTCATCAGTGACGTGCGCGATGCGTTAGAGACATCTGTCACATGCGCCTCTCCACCGGTGAGCCGCCAGATCAGAAAGCTATCCATTGTTCCCGCAGCCACATGCCCCTTGCGTAGCTGGCTCTTGATTCCGCGAGTGTTGTGCAATAGCCAGCGGTACTTGCTGGCGGAGAAATACGGGTCAAGCACAAGGCCCGCCCGTTGTTTTACAAACGCCTCATGACCGTCAGCGCGCAGGGACTCACAAAAGTCAGTGGTACGTCGACACTGCCAGACAATGGCATTGTTAAGTGGCTCGCCGGTATTGCGATCCCATAACACCGCCGTTTCTCGCTGGTTGGTAATACCAATTGCGACGATTTCTTTGGGTGTTGCAATGCCTTTTCGAAAGATGGCCCGTAGACATTTCTCTACAGATGACCAGATATCCGCAGGCCGATGCTCAACCCAGCCCGGCTGCGGATAAATCTGTGGAAACTCATAGTTAACGCTGGCCCGCAAGCGGCCGCGCGCATCCATCAGGGCAACGGTGCTGCCCGTCGTGCCCTGATCAATGGCGAGAACATAACGGGCCATGAGCCGCTCTAAGCGGCGTAACCTGCAACCGCTTTTATCTCCAGGAAGTCGGTGAAGCCATGGCTACCCCACTCCCTGCCGTTACCAGACTGTTTGAAGCCGCCAAAAGGAATATCAAAACCGCCCGAGGCACCATTGATATGTATGTTGCCCGCGCGAATGCGCGATGCGACTTCCCTGGCATGCTCAATATCGCCACTCTGCACGTAACCCGCCAGGCCGTAGGGCGTATCGTTGGCAATACGGATGGCTTCTTCCTCTGTCTCATACGGAATCATCGTGAGTACCGGGCCAAATATTTCCTCGCGTGCAATGGTCATGTCATTGTTTGCTTCGGAGAAGACAGTGGGGCGAATGAAATAGCCCTTGTTGATACCCTCGGGGCGCCCCGCTCCGCCAACAACCACTTTGGCGCCTTCGGCTATGCCCTTCTCGATCAACGCCTGAATCTTGTTGTACTGCACTTCTGATACCACCGGACCCATGGTGGTTGCTTCATCGGCGGGATCACCGACCACCACACTCTCTGAAGCCTTAGCTGCAATCGCTTCCGCTTCGGCCAGCTTTGCCGCCGGCACCAACATACGCGAGGGTGCATTACAGGACTGCCCAGTGTTGGTGTACATGTGCATTAAGCCCCCGGTAACAGCCTTCTCAAGATCCGCATCGTCCAGAATGATATTGGGTGACTTGCCACCCAGTTCCTGAGTAACCCGCTTCACAGTAGGCGCCGCATTTTGCGCGACCAATGAACCGGCACGCGTAGAGCCGGTAAACGACATCATTGCCACATCAGGGTGTTTGGACAAGGCAGTGCCCACGCCCGGGCCGTCACCATTGACCATGTTAAACACTCCGGCCGGTACGCCCGCTTCGTGCATTACCTGGGCAAACAGGTATGCCGACAAGGGTGCCACCTCGCTGGGCTTAAGTACCATGGTGCAGCCGGTGGCCAATGCAGGCGCCACCTTGCAGGCTATCTGATTCACAGGCCAGTTCCAGGGCGTGATCAAACCACAGACACCTATAGGCTCCTTGATGATGCGGTGCGCGCCCCTATTCTCTTCAAACTCGAAGTTGGCGAGAATTTTTGCCGCTTCTGCCAGGTGACCCTGGCCGGTAAACGCCTGGGCAGTGGTCGCCAGGGTCTGGGGTGCACCCATCTCTTCGCGAATCGCCTCTGCAATATCCATGTAGTACTTCTGGTACGTTGCCACACAGGACTCAAGCAGCTCTATGCGCTCCTTGCGGCTGGTGCGGCTATAGCTCTCAAAAGCCGCTTTAGCGGCGGCGACGGCCTTGTCCACGTCCGCCTCGGCACCCAGGGAAATATGGGCACACACCTCTTCGGTCGCGGGATTGATGACGTCTAGCTCATTTGGGGTGACAGGGTCGACCCATTCGCCGTTGATGTAGAACTGCTTGCACTCGCGCATTTTTGTCTCCAGTTTAGTGTTCTCAAAGGAGGCTAAGTGTAGCACTCTGAGCACCGCTGGCCAGACCCTTATTGGCCCGGTTGCATTGTGTGGGAGCGAGAGCTGCCGCATAATGCGCGGCGCATCAATGCGAGCGGAGAACGACATGGATAATGAGGAAATGACCCTTTATAGGGACATGGCACGGCGCGCCTTTGAAAAGGAAATCGCCCCTCACTTTGAGGAATGGGAAGCACAACACGCTGTTCCCCGGGAGTTCTGGAACACCATGGGTGATGCGGGGCTGTTATGCCCGGACATGCCCGACCAGTACGGTGCGGCCGGCGCAGACCCTCAAGTGACTTTTGCTGTAATCGAAGAGATGTCACGCATGGGCTTTGGCGGCATCGCCAACGGCTACAACATCCACAGTAATATCGTAGCGCCCTATATCAACAACTTTGGTACGGAAGAACAAAAGACCCACTGGTTGCCGAAATTGGTCAGCGGCGAAGTCCTTGGCGCCCTGGCTATGACTGAGCCTGGAGCCGGCTCAGACGTTCAGGGCATTCGCACCAGCGCCGTCAAAGACGGCAACGAGTGGGTCCTGAACGGCTCCAAAATATTCATCACCAACGGCATGATGGCAGAACTGGTCATCGTCGCCGCCATCACGGACCCTGGCAAAGGGGCAAAGGGCACATCGTTATTCCTGGTTGATGCCAGCCTGCCAGGCTATTCGCGTGGCAAGAAAATAGAGAAAATTGGCCAGCACACGTCCGATACAGCACTGCTGTTTTTTGAGGACATGCGCCTGCCAGAATCCGCTCTACTGGGCGAGATCAATAAGGGCTTTGCTATCATGATGACCGAGCTGCCCAGAGAACGCCTGGGTATCGCTGGGCTAGCCGTTGCCGCCGCGGAAGGCGCCCTGGAACTGACCATAAATTACGTGCTGGAAAGAAAGGCGTTTGGCCAGACAGTGGCCAGCTTTCAGAACACCCGCTTCGTGCTGGCCGATGTAAAAACACGCGTCA
>JBLFXU010000180.1:0-6554 GCA_047609575.1 Bacteroidia bacterium
GGGTCGCGAGTGTATTGGACGCAATGGCACGTGGGGTGGCAGTTCCGTGACTGAACTATTAGAAACAGACCTTAATCGTCCGGGACTGGCAGGTGTCGACGAGGTGGGTCGTGGTCCGCTGGCCGGTGATGTTGTGGCCGCGGCGGTGATCTTGAATCCGGCACGTCCCATCATAGGCTTGCGTGATTCCAAGAAGCTCTCAGCATCGCGCCGGGAGGAACTGGCGCTGGAGATTCAGGAAAAAGCCCTCGCCTGGCATGTGGGCCGCGCGTCTGTGGCGGAGATTGACGAGTTGAATATCTTACAGGCCTCACTGCTGGCCATGCATCGGGCAGTGCAGGGGCTGGATCCACAGCCGGAGTTTGTGCTGGTGGATGGTAACCGTCTACCCCAGTGGCCCTACGCTGCAAAAGCGGTGGTGAAAGGCGATGACCGAGTCCCTGCTATCTCCGCCGCGTCTATATTGGCCAAAGTCCAGCGCGATAGTGAGCTGATTGCCCTGGAGGAGCGCTACCCTGGTTATGGCTTCGCGGCCCACAAGGGATATCCAACGCGAGTACATCTTCAAGCGCTGGACAGCCTGGGTGTTACCCCTGAACACCGTCGCAGCTTCGGTCCGGTAAAAAAAATTCTTGAACGGGACTAGTCTCGCTACAACATCCACAGCAAGGCGCGTAGAATCTTTCGCATGACCAATTTTGTTCACTTGCGCCTACATACAGAGTTTTCTCTGGTGGACGGCGTGGTGCGCGTGAAGCCCCTGATGCAGCGGGTGGAAGAATTGGGCATGTCCGCTGTTGCAGTGACCGATGTCTGCAACTTCTACGGCCTGATCAAGGCCTACAAAGCGGCATTTTCAGCCGGCGTGCAGCCAATATTCGGCGTTGATCTGAATATCTTGGAGGCCGACGATCCGGAGCGCGCCTATCCGCTATGCCTGCTGGCAATGAACCTGAAGGGCTACCACAACCTGACCCTGCTGATCTCGCGTGCCTATACCGATGGTCAACACCTGGGCATGCCCTATGTACACAAGGATTGGCTGGCAGAGCACGCTGAGGGTGTGATCGCCTTGTCGGCCGGAGCTGCCGGTGATGTTGGCCAGGCACTGCTATCTGAGCGGGACGATCTGGCGCGGGAGCGAGCCGAGCACTGGCAAGCGCTCTACCCCGACCGCTATTACCTGGAGTTACACAGAACCGGCCGCGACGGTGATGAAACGCATCTGCACCGGGCGGTGGCCTTGGCTGATAGCCTCGAACTGCCGGTAGTGGCTACCAACGATGTAAGGTTTCTCGATTCCTCGGAGTTTGAGGCACACGAGGCCCGGGTCTGCATCCGTGAGGGTCGGGCCCTGGACGACCCCCGGCGAGCGCGTGTTTATACCGAGCAGCAATACCTGCGCTCGCCGCAAGAGATGCAGGCGCTGTTCGAGGACATCCCCGAGGCTCTGGCTAATACCGTGGAGATAGCGCGGCGCTGCAATCTGGTGCTGGAGTTGGGCAAGCCCTACCTGCCAGACTATCCAGTGCCCGACGGCATGACCATGGAGGCGTACTTTCGCGAGCTGGCGCACGAGGGTCTGGATAGGCGCATGGCGGCCCTGTTTGACCCACCGCCCCAGAATCTGGCGCAGCGGCAGGAGGAGTATCGTGCGCGGCTCGATTTCGAACTCAACACCATCGTACAAATGGGATTTCCCGGCTATTTTCTCATCGTTATGGACTTTATTGGCTGGGCCAAGCAACACGATATTCCGGTCGGTCCTGGCCGCGGCTCTGGCGCCGGTTCTCTGGTGGCTTATGCGCTGGAGATCACGGACGTTGATCCGATCCAGTACGACCTGCTGTTCGAACGATTCCTGAATCCAGATAGGGTGTCCATGCCTGACTTTGATGTGGATTTTTGTATGGATCGCCGGGATGAGGTGATCGATTACGTTGCTGACACCTACGGTCGTGAGGCGGTGTCCCAGATCATCACTTTCGGCACCATGGCGGCTAAGGCTGTTGTGCGTGATGTGGCGCGAGTTCAGGGCAAGTCGTATGGCCTCGCGGACAAACTGTCCAAGATGATTCCTTTTGAAGTGGGCATGACCCTGGAAAAAGCCCTGGAACAGGAAGAGCCACTGCGCGATTTCCTGCGCGATGACAGCCAGGCCCAGGAGATCTGGGATATGGCGGTACAGCTGGAAGGGATTACCCGAAACGTGGGTAAGCACGCAGGCGGTGTTGTTATTGCGCCTTCCAAACTGACTGACTTCTCTCCGCTGTTTTGTGACGAGACGGGCTCGGGCCTGGTCACGCAGTATGACAAGGGCGATGTAGAAGACGCGGGACTAGTGAAGTTTGACTTCCTGGGGCTGCGTACGCTGACCATTATTGATTGGGCAGTGAAGATGATTAATCACACCCGTGAGCAGTCGGATGAACTGCCGCTTGATATCACCGAGTTAGCGCTGGACGACCGCGCCAGTTTTGAGTTGCTTAAATCTGCCAGTACAACCGCAGTCTTCCAGTTGGAATCCCGCGGTATGAAGGATCTTATCGAACGTCTGCAGCCAGACTGTTTCGAAGATATTATCGCCCTGGTGGCTCTATTTCGGCCGGGCCCATTGCAGTCGGGCATGGTGGACAACTTCATCAACCGCAAGCATGGCCGGGAGCAGATATCCTACCCGGACGCCCAGTACCAACACGAGACCTTGCGACCGATACTGCAGCCCACATACGGCATCATTCTCTACCAGGAGCAGGTGATGCAGATCGCGCAGGAGCTGGCCGGGTATACGCTGGGCGGCGCAGATATGTTGCGTCGAGCTATGGGTAAAAAGCAGCCCGAGGAGATGGCCAAGCAGCGCACGGTGTTTGAACAGGGTGCTGCAGACAAGGGTATTGATGGACAGCTGGCCATTCGCATCTTCGACCTGGTGGAGAAATTCGCCGGCTACGGTTTTAACAAATCTCACTCCGCGGCCTATGCCTTGGTGTCCTATCAGACCGCATGGCTGAAAACACATTATCCGGCCCAATTCATGGCGGCCGTGATGAGCTCGGAACTGGATAACACCGACAAGATTGTTGTGTTTGTGGACGAATGCAAACGCATGAAGCAGTCCCTGAAGTTGCCAGATGTAAATGAAGGCCACTACATGTTCACCGTGAATGATGAAGGTGAAATCATTTATGGTCTTGGCGCAATTAAAGGGCTCGGTGAAGGGCCTGTGGAGAACATTCTATTGGCGCGAGAGGCCGGTGGCCCGTTCACGGACCTGTTCGATTTTTGTGCTCGCACAGATCCTCGCCGGGTCAATCGACGCGCCATGGAAGCGCTGATTCGCTCAGGCGCAGTCGATGATTTTGGTGCGGATCGCTGGGTGCTGATGGCCGCGCTGGAAGATGCGTTGAAGGCAGCAGAGCAGAGCGCCAACAATATTGCCAGTGGCATAGACGACCTGTTCGGAGAGGTGGTGCCCAAGCAAGGTAGCGGCGGGGAAGATGTTTATGCTCCGTTTGCTCATACGCGGCAATGGCCGGATAAAGAGCGGCTGGGAGGTGAGCGTGACACGTTGGGCCTGTACATAACTGGTCACCCGATGGACGAGTACAGGGCGGAAGTGCGCAAGTTTGCACCTAAACGTATCGTCGATCTGCGCGCTGAAGGTAAAGCCAGTCAGGTGATGGTTGGCTTGGTCATGGCGACGCGTACCATGAACACACAACGTGGCACCATGGCGGTCATGACACTCGACGATGCCAGCGCCCAGATGGAAGTCACTCTGTTCTCGGAGGCTTACAGCGAGTATCGGGAACTGCTGGTGAAGGATACGATTGTTATTGCCGAAGGTAGAATCTCTGTCGATGACCGTTCCGGAAAGCTGGCCATGCGAGCTAATAGCCTGCGCAGCCTGCTGGAAGCGCGTCAAAACTTTGCTGCGGATTTGACCATTGAGGTAAATGCCGACCGTATGGATGGCAAATTCACCGATTGGCTAGAGAAGATCCTCTGCAGTGCGCAGGGCGGTAACTGTCCTGTTTCGCTGATTTACCGCCAACCTGAGAATACTGCGCGTGTTCGCCTGGGAGAAAACTGGCAAGTGGTTCCCAGTGATGAACTGTTGCAGGAACTACGCGAGGGTTCCGGGACGGAACGGGTTTTCCTGCAGTACCATTAGTTCTCCTTTTATCCAGACTAATACAAACACCTTTTCACGCAGGAGAGATAGGATGTTGCTGAAAGATAAAGTTGTGATCGTGTCCGGCATAGGACCGGGACTTGGGCAGGAGCTTTCCACGCTGGCTGCGGCCGAAGGTGCCGCGGCTGTAGTATTGGCGGCGCGTACCGAAGCGAAACTGGAGGCAGCGGAGCAGGAGATCAATGATCTGGGCCTGGGTACAAAGGTTTTGAAGATCGCTACGGATATCTCCGATCAGGCGCAATGCCAGAGCCTGGCGGATCTCACCGCCGAGGCGTTCGGGCGTATCGATGTACTGTTTAACTCGGCCTACGATCCGGGCAGTTTTGAGCCCATTGAGTCCGCCGATATGGCTGGCTGGCGCCGGGCGATGGATGTTAATTTCTTTGGCACGATGCAATTGACGCAGGCCTGCGTGCCGTATATGAAGGAATCTGGTGGTTCGGTCGTGATGATCGCTACCATGGTAGAGCATAAGCCTATGGCTACCCAGGGCGGTTACGGCTCATCCAAGTCTGCCCTGCGCTGCGCAACCAAGCACCTGGCACTGGAGCTGGGTAAGTACAATATTCGCGTGAACAGCGTGCACATGGGCTGGATGTGGGGGCCGAATGTGGAGGGCTATTTCAACTGGCAGGCCCAGTCCAGTGGCAGAAGCCAGGAGGACTTGATCGCTGAAGTCACAAAAGGTATCCCGTTGGGGGTGATCCCTGACGATGGTGAGTGTGCCAAGGCGGCGCTGTTCTTTGGCTCGGATTATTCCACGGTTGTCACTGGCGCTTCCCTGGACGTGAATGGCGGCGAGTACATGCCTATCTAAGGGCGGGAGTTCGAATATGAGTGAACATGACATTGATAACGATAAGCTCGAGGCCGCCGTTTTTCGACGCTTGCTGGCCCATCTGGACGAGCGCAAGGATGTGCAAAATATCGACCTGATGAATCTGTCCGGTTTTTGCCGGAACTGCCTGTCAAAGTGGTACATGGCAGCAGCCGAAGACGCCGGTCAGGCGGTAGATTATGATCAGGCGCGCGAACGGGTTTACGGCATGCCCTATGGTGAGTGGAAGGAAAAGTATCAGGCCCCGGCCAGTGCTGAGCAGCTTGCTGCGTTTGAGCAGGGCAAGCCGGTCCGATAGTGGGTAGTGGTTCAGTTTGAATATGTTCATGGGACACGCTAGCTCGCGCGCTCCTCAGTAACGGCTCCTGAATTCAAACTGAGCCACTACCCGAGAGTTTATTCAGGTAATTGTTAGTGGGGGTTATAGCGGGCCATAGGGTAGGTAGCGGTTCTCACTAACCTCACGCAGCCACAGCAGTTGCGGCTTGTCCAGGCGCGCGCCTCTGCCGCGCAAGATTTTTGCCAATGGAATGACTGGCGATTTCGCGCCCGCTTCCCAACCTGGCAGTGTTTCTGCCACCGCAAGAAAGCGGATCAGGTGGACGATGGCCTCATTGTCCAGCGGTTCAGCCGCAGCGCGCCAGTGTTCGTGATCGATTTGCATCAGATTAGCCAGACGCTGTTTGTCTGCCTCCGGCATCGCTTCGGTCAGAGACTCCAGCTTTTTGTCTCGACTATAAAGCGCGAGATCTTGGAGAAGTTCGCTCGTCAGGGAAGGTGCGTCTATTGGTGACCCCGCGCTGGGGTCCCAGGAACCGATGCTCATGGCTGTCGCTTGTGTTTGGAATAATGGGCCAGTGTACGGACTGGCCCGGTCCGGGGAAAGAGGAGGAGCCTGGCGGTCGGTCAGGATTTGTCCTGGTCGGTGCTAATCATTTTGCGAAAATAGCGATAGCGCGTTGTGTAAGGCTCTACCGCCTCATCGGCAGTGCGCTGCAGCACGGCTGATAAATTGCTCCAGGAGCGCTGTAGCTCATCGTCTTGCGCATTGATCTGCTTGCCAAGGCTGCCTAACCCTTCACCAATAGCCGTGGCGCTTTCCAGCGTGGCCTGCAGCAGAAACATTTCGGCCATAACCAGGTCATTGACGGTTTTGCGTACTCGGCTGGGTTGGAACTGCTCGCCCTGCATGTGACTCTCTCCTCTAAATACGATCATCGGCTCGCACCTTTATGGTGCCGCCGTGTTCTCTGATGTGTCAACCCGGCGCGCGGTGCCAGTGTTTGAGTACCTATTCACAGGTTTGTTCCCCAGTTTCCGTTAAACCTGCAAGGTCTATGCCAGAGCTAGCACAGATTAGCGGCGAAATATTTCAAGGCAATGAAAACCTGGACTTTTCCGGCGTAAATATTGCGCAAATGTGCAGGCTGAGGATTTGTCCTTTCCGACCCGGTACAATCTCAGCCTGTTCCTGTCGATTGGTCCTTCATGGAGATTGCTCGTGAGTCATATTGTTAG
>JBLFXU010000181.1:0-6526 GCA_047609575.1 Bacteroidia bacterium
GCTAGCAGCGCAGTTTTTAGCGTCTATAGCACTGGTCATGCCCGCAAGCGTTGCGAGCCAATGCCATTGGCTCGTAAGAATATTCTGGGTTCAACTCTGTGCACTATTTGTTGGTAGGTGCGCTGCGCCCTTTCACAAGATTCTCCAGCGCGGTGAGCGCGCGTGGGCAGGTGCGAGCCAGCGTTTCAATGTCTCGCCTACTGAGTTCGTATACAGCACACGGCGTCAGTGCCCGGCTTGTTGCCGCATGGGGTCCCCCGCCTAAGAAACCACCTCTGCCAATAAAGTCGCCTGCACCCAGCATGGCGACTTCCACTTCTTCCTCCCCCTTGCGTCTAACCACACGCACTTTGCCCCGTGCGATCAGGTACAGAGAATCGTCTTTGGAGCCCTCCTGAATAATATCCTGACGTGCAGGAATAGTCCGTTGTTTCAGGCAGCGTAAAACGCCGGGAATCTCTTCTTCGGGAAGATCTATAAAGGCAGGTACCTTGCGCAGGATTTCGTCGGGGTGCAGACTCAGCTCTGCGGTGTCGTAGCCGCGTAATGCGCGGATTTGTTCGTCGAGATCTTCAAGCAAAAGTTCAGCCACGCTGTTGGGGATGGTACCGCTGCGTCGCTGTGACACAACAAATTGCCGCTCGCTGTGCAGCATCATGCGTTCGGCGAGTCGTTGCTGGCTGGCGTCGTGAAACTCGGGGAACTCTTCGGCAACCGTATCCAGTTTTTTGCGCGCACCCTGCGCCCAACGATTGAACAGCTCGCGTAAATCGGCAACTACCTTATTGCGGGCTTTGCTGTGTCGAGACAAGCTGTCGATGCTCGATAGCACGCGCGTGCAGCCGTGATAGCCTGCCCAAGCGTATTCGTAATCCTGCGCAGTTGAGTGGCTGCGAATAGACTCAGCATAATCAGCGAAGAGACCCAAACGCTGCACGATTCGCATCCAGGAGTTACGCCACCAGCGGCCAAATTGTGAGCGGGGAGGGACCTTAGGCAACTCGCCCTGGTAACGCAGGTTGTCGCCCTCGACATTGAGCGCGTACACCAGGTTACGATAGGTCTGCTCAGAGAGGTGACCATGCCCCAGCATTTCTCTATAGAACGCTTTCTGCACTGAAAAGCACTTGAGCAGTAGCAAATTGTATTCTTGCTTGTCGTTCAGTTCCTGCAAGCGTTGTGCATCAAAATCTTCTTCTGCGTCATCTGCCGAGAGTTGGTATTGCGTACGCAGTCTGGTTGCGGTGCGTGAGGAGAGCGACGCGTTCTTTTGAATATCGGGCAGATCTGCAACAGCGCTCTGCCTGGCGCCCAGTCGGGCCTCTGCCTCGGCGAGTCTGTCGGCAAGGGGAGGTACGTGCAGGCCAAGAGAGCGTATGAGTTTTTCAATGGTGAGGCCAGGTACAAGCAACGTGAACAATACCGCGCCAGTGACCAGTACAACAAAGGTGTCGGCCCATTCGAAATCGCCCAGGCTCAAGGCAATAGCCAGGGCTATGGCGCCACGCAGGCCGCCCCAGTACATAACGGCCTGATAGCGACGATCGATGGCCTCTGAGCCAGGGAAGTGGCCCACCAAAGGCACAAGGCCGAACACAACCACCGCGCGCGCGATCAACATGGACAGAATGACCCACAGCAACATGTACCACGATTCCGCAAGCGCCCCCAGGTGAATCTGCAAGCCCACCAACAGGAAGATCAGCGCATTGGCAACGAAGGCAAGATACTCCCAAAAGTTCTCCAGGTATTCGCTCACCGAGTGCGAAATTTTGGAGCGCCCCCAGCCACCTATGGTCAGTGCTGCGGCTACTGTTGCCATCACACCACTGACGTGCAGCACGTGTTCGGCAATAAGGAATGAGAAATAGGCCAGTATGGTGGTTAGGGAAATCTCGATCAGGGGATCGCCGTCAACCTTGCCTAAGATGTACCCCACCGCAATCGCCATGACCCAGCCAACAACGGCTCCGCCGACAAAGACAAAGAAGAAGTCCCCTATGCCGGCCAGTACAGTCTGTGTGGAAAAATAGCCGGCCACTGCAATGGCCAACAGAATTTGCGACGCAACAATTGCCGTAGCATCGTTGAACAAGCTCTCACCTTCAACCAGTATGGTGAGCCGGCGCGGCGCCCCCAGTTGCTTGAACAGGGAGATAACGGCCACCGGATCTGTTGCGCTAAGAATAGCGCCCAAAACCAGCGCCGCAGCAAAGTCGATGGGTGTTACTGCAGAGATCAGTGTGCCAATGATAGCCGTTGAGATGAGCAGGCCGGGCACTGCCATGGTCAGTACGGGCAACAGGTTGCGTCGCAGCTCTCTTGCGTCCAGATGTAACGACGATTCAAAAATCAACGTTGGCAGAAAAACGAACAGTATGACGTCTGGGGATATATGGAAGTCGACCAGGGCAGGCAGTACATGCGGAAAGAAGTTGGCCAGTTGTGACAGTAAAATACCGGCGACTACCAGCATAATGGTAAAGGGCAGTTTCAAACGTTTACTGAGCGCCAGGGTGGCCGCAGCGATGAGCAGCAGTGTCGTCACTGCGCTGACGAGATCGATTACACCGCTGGTGTGCTCCACTCGAAATGTCTCCCTTCTATTATTGTTCTTTGCACCAGGTGGCGCAGTGAGGTAGCGACTGTAGATTGAATCAGTCTAGAGCAAAAAGCGACCTTTTCGAGCATTGGTTTCATTATGTTTGCGTTGCGCCCCGCGCGGTATAAGACAATGCCAATTAAAGCCGGGCAGTACGCTGGTCACCGATTGGCAGGGTCTGGCCCATGCTGTATGTTCAAATGAGTTATCGGGCGCGCGGTAGTGCCCGTCATTGGGTTGTTCGATCCGGGGCTGACTCTGTTGGGGATAGAATTGGAAATGCTTAATCGCTTTAGATGGGTTGGTTTTTGCGTGCTTGTACTGACACTTCCGCTCTTCTCGGGTTGCGCTTCGCTAGTGGGTGAGAAAGATCCGCCTGCAATCAGTATGGAAACTTTTCGTACCGTCGCGTCCGAATCAGGTATTCCCAGATTTGAAGTCACCCTGCGTGTGGCGAACCCTAATAAGAGCGCCCTGAAAATAGCCGGCATCGCCTATAGCATTGAGATCCTGGGCAAAGAGC
This sequence comes from Bacteroidia bacterium, assembly GCA_047609575.1. Taxonomy (GTDB): domain Bacteria; phylum Pseudomonadota; class Gammaproteobacteria; order Pseudomonadales; family Halieaceae; genus Marimicrobium. The sequence continues at coordinate 3,126 of JBLFXU010000181.1, forward strand.
TGATCATGGGGGTCACAAATGAGGTCCCCGTCATCAAGCCTTACAGTGAAGAGATGGTCACGCTGGAAGCGGGCCTTCAAGTGGTCGGTATTATAAGGCTGATGGCGAGCCTGGGGACGACGTCCAAGGAGGCTCTGGATTATCGGTTCTCTGCTAAAGTCGATTTTGAAGGTTTCGTGCCGACACAGCGCATCGAGAAAACGGGAAAGATAAGCTTGGTACCTGAGCCAGTACCTGAGCAGGGAGTTTAGGCCTAGCCCAGCAGTGACTGAGCGAAAATCGCCAGAATAATCACAGGGCACACCAGTTTTACGTACCAGGGCCATATCTTCCAGAACAGCCCATCGCTGACATCCGGCGCGCCCTTCCTGAGTTCCTGTAGCAACGTGTCTCGTTGCCATACCCAGCCCGCGTAGATGCAAAACACAAAACCCAGCAAAGGCTGGCTGTAGCGGGTGGTGAAGGAGATGACCAGCCCGAACAGTGCCTCGAAGTTCACCAGTATGATTGCGCTGATACCCGCGATGGCCAGGCCAATCAGGCAGACGGCCAGTTTGCGGCCAATGCCGTGTTCTTCAATGGCGTAAGCCACCGGCACCTCAAGCATGGAGATAGACGAGGTGAGGGAGGCAACGCTCATAAGGAAGAAGAAGGTGAACGACACCACTACGCCGGCTATGCCCATGGTAGTGAACAGCTCCGGCAACACCGTCAGGATCAACGTGTCCTCGGAGATTAGTGCACCGCTAGCGGTAAAAATCTCTACGCCATTGTGCTGTGCCACATACATGGCCGGCAGCACAAGGAAGCCTGCTGTAACGGCTATCAGTATATCCACCAGCGTGACCAGACCGCCTACAACGGGAAGGTTCTCCTCGTCATTGATGTAGGAGCCGTAAATCAGCATGGTACCCACACCCAGTGACAGGGAAAAGAACGCCGAGCCGAGTGCTGCGATGATCAGCGACGGGGAGAGGGCGCGTTCAAAGTCGGGTAACAAATAGGCTTTTAACCCATCCCAGGCGCCGTCGAGCGTGAGCACGTAGGCGACCAATGACACCAGGGTAACCAGTAGTAAAGGCATTAGGCGTGCAGACCAGCGTTCGATACCGCCGCGCACGCCCGCCGAAATGATGCCGATGGTGAAGGCCATGAACGCCAGCATAAAGACCAGGTCACGTGTAAAGCTGCTGGTGGCTAGCCATACCGCTGCCTGTTCCAACCCAAATAATTGCGCCGCTGAGGCCAGACAATGCGCCATCATCCAGCCGGCGACAATGGCATAGAAGCTCAGTATCAGGCTGGCCACAATGAAGCCGATAATACCCGTGGTGGCACCAATCCTGGCGAGAGTCTCGTTAGGAGAAATAACACGAAGGGCTTTTACCGCATTAGCGTTTGCATGTCGGCCGATAATGAGCTCGGCCATCAATGCGGGGTAGGCCAGAGTGAACGCCAATATCAGGTAAACCAGTAGAAAGGCCGCGCCACCGTTACTGGCCGCCTGGGTGGGGAAACCCCAAATATTGCCCAAACCAACCGCGCTGCCAGCGGCGGCCATTACGAAGCCGAAGCGAGAGCTGAATTCCCCTCTAGCGGATGCCATTGCACGATCCCTGAACTGTCATTATTTTGTCGGAAGTGTAGCATGAACCTAAAGAATCCTAAGAGGCTGCTGGGCCTGTTCAACGAGTGTGAGTGTGCTAGAATCTTTGCCCTATCAGGGCCTCCCCTGATTCTCCGAGCGTTCTGTCCGGATTCCTGCGAGTGTGGTGGAATTGGTATACACATCAGACTTAAAATCTGACGGCTTCACGGCTATGCGGGTTCAAGTCCCGCCACTCGCACCATTAATTGGACGAAGAATTAGACAAAGGGCCATTGGGGTCACAGCCCTTTGTTGCCCAGCATTCAAAAAGTTAACATCGGTTGGGCGCTAGTTTAAGGGCTCTGCCCCGTTAATTTTGATCCGCTAATGTTAGACCCGTTAATTTCTGCCAAGCTGCGCATAGACATAGGCGATCTGGTAGAAGAGCTGATACAAGACCTGATAGAAGCGAACATACCAAAAATTGAGGGCTGCAATGAAGTTACCTATAGCAATAATTCTGACACTGGTTGTCTTGCTGGTGGGGTGTTCCAAGACTGCCGTTATTGACGAAGACCAGTTACAGGAAAGGAACGGTGTTCACTACCTGGTTAATGACTCAATTCCTTACACTGGAGCGGCTGCGAGTTTCTATGAGACTGGGCAGAAGCAATCAGAGTCCACGTATGTGGAGGGCAAAAAGCAGGGGTTATTCATTCGCTGGTATGAGAAGGGGCAGAACTTGAGCGAGAGCATGTATGTTGACGGCATACAGCAAGGGGTAGCCAATAGCTGGTATGAGAACGGGCAGAAACTGAGCGAGAGCAAGTATGTTGGCGGCATACAGCAAGGGTTTGCCACTTACTGGTATGAGAACGGGCAGAAAAATAGCGAGAAGACTTATGTTGATGACAAATGGCATGGGACATTCACTGTCTGGTATGAGAACGGGCAGAAGGAATCAGAGGCCACTTACGTTGATGGCACACAGCAAGGGTTAGCCACTGTCTGGCAGGAGAACGGGCAGATATTTTTTGAAAGCAATTATGTAGATGGCGTGGCTCAGTAGCATGATTTGGGGGAGGGTGGTTGTCAGACGGTGGTGTTCGTAGCGAAGTTTCTGTTGAGGCTCTCCTGCGCCGTGTCCATCCCAGGCCAGCGAGTCCAATGCCGAGTAGAGTGAGTGTTGCGGGGGTGGGAACCTTAGTGCGGTAGAACCAGCCGCCAACATCTGCATAATGTGGATGGTTAGAGGTATCCGCTATGCTGTAATTACCGACCGGGTCGGAAGGGAAATATTGAACTTCCATTCTGGCCACATCTACCGCATTCACAAAGAACCGGCCTTCCGTGGTCGTAGTTTGCACATCCTTTAGCACATCAGAAGTTGGTCGCCAGCCATCGTCAAAAAAGTCCAGGGCGAAATTGGCAAAAAGCTCTTCAATGTTGGTTTGGCCAGGCCCCACCGGGTAGTAACCGGTAAAGAAGGGGTGGTTTAGGGTTATGTAGTAGTTAAAGAGGGCGTTAGTGTCATCGACAGTGGCCCACGTCCAGCCACTCAATTCGTAACCGCTCAGCATGGCGCCATCGAGACATTCACCTGTAGGGCATGCGCTCAATATGTCCCCAACGTGGAACTAGTGAACAAGTCTACCTGTGCCCACTCTGTGCCATCGACTGTGACTATATCGTCACCTTCTATAGGCATTGCAGAAATACTGCCCGCCCATCCAGCAAATGCCATTACTCGTGTTATTGCTTTCACGCTAGCCCACCCGCGAATTGAGTTGCTCAATACACCGCAAGAATCATT
>JBLFXU010000182.1:0-6512 GCA_047609575.1 Bacteroidia bacterium
CCATCCAGGTCGACGTGCAACTCGGCGAGAATCAAGGTGATATCCAGACCCGCGACGAAGCTATCGCCTCCCCTGACCCAATCGCTGACATCGTCGCCGGGGGCGTTGCGCGTTTCTTCCACAAGCGCTGCTGCACGCGCCAGAGTCGCGCGATCTTCGACGACGAAATGCAGTGGCAGGTTATCAACCCAGCATGAGACATCTATCTCACCCTGATCGTCAAAATGATCCTGCTGTCGTACCTGAACCATCGGTCAGACTGCCCTCTACTGGCGCTCGAAAACACCCGTGGATAAATAGCGGTCGCCACGATCGCACATAATCGCAACAATCACTGCGTTTTCCAGTTCCTGGGACAGGCGCAACGCACCCGCAATGGCCCCACCCGAAGACACGCCTGCAAAGATACCCTCTTCGGCAGCCAGACGGCGCATAGTGATCTCGGATTCTTGCTGGGAAATATCCAGCACGCGATCTACCCGTGGCGCCTCGAATATCTGGGGCAGGTACGCTGGGGACCAGCGCCTTATGCCCGGAATACTGGAACCCTCCAGCGGCTGCAAGCCGACTATCTGAATCTGCGGGTTTTGTTCTTTCAAATAGCTAGAGCAACCCATGATGGTACCGGTGGTACCCATGGAGCTGATCAGATGGGTCAAGGTACCCTCCGTCTGGCGCCATAACTCCGGCCCGGTTCCCACGAAGTGGGCACGAGGATTATCAGGATTGGCAAACTGGTCCAGCACGACACCCTCGCCTCTGGCTTGCATAGCCATCGCTAGGTCGCGGGCACCTTCCATACCCTGCTGCTGTGACACCTCCACCAGCTCGGCACCGTAGGCGGACATCGCCAGTTTACGTTCCAGGCTCATGTGTGATGGCATAATGAGAATAAGGCGATAGCCTCTAATTGCTGCCGCCATCGCCAGAGCGATCCCTGTGTTGCCACTGGTTGCTTCAATAAGGGTATCGCCGGGCGAGATTTCACCTCTCTCCTGCGCCTGGGCAATCATACTCAACGCGGGCCGATCTTTTACCGACCCGGCAGGATTATTGCCTTCCAGCTTCGCCAGTATGGTGTTGCTGGTATCGCCAGGTAGGCGCTGCAATCGCACCAGCGGCGTATTGCCGATACAGGCTTCAATGGTGGGATATTGAGGCATAGTTGTATTACCGCCAAAAAGTGGCCAGATTATAGTTAACATGCGGTGGAACAAACCACTGCAGCAGATGCGCGCTCTCAGCCATCGCCAAGCACCGCAAAAGCGACCACATAGTCGGTTTCATCGGCGATGCTGATGGCTATGTCTATGCTTCCCAGCTCTTGTGCCACTTTTAAAGCGCCACCACTGAGCACAACAATAGGCGCACCATTGGCATTGTGGTCAATGCCAATATCCTGCCAACTCACGCCACGACCAATACCCGTACCCAGAGCCTTTGCCACCGCCTCCTTGGCAGCAAAGCGCTTGGCCAGCAAGCGGTTGGCAAGCTTGCTCGAAAGGTACTCCTGCTGCTCCGACGGCGTGAGTATGCGCTGCACAAACCGCAGCCCCTGACGCTCAACAACCCGGTCGATGCGTTGTATCTGCAATATGTCGGTGCCAACCCTGATCATGTCGATACGCCGGTATCAGCACTGCGGTTTTGCCTGGCTTGAAACAGTTCACGGCTACGCAGTGGGGCATCGCCCAAATGTTCACCCAACACCTCTCTTAACAAGTGCTTCGCCGTGCGACCGGCTTCACCGCCATATTCACCACGCGCCATAAGCAGCAGATGTTCCGCCGGATAACGGCCACTGCCAAGGCGGTCTCCCTGCCCGGCGACCACCAGGCCCTGGCCAGGCTCGAAACGGTAAAATTGACCCGCTTCCAGCACATTGCCCGTATCAGCATCCACGCCCAGCGCCAGGTCGTAGCCCATTTCCTGCACGAGTGTCAGTTCAAATCGTCTGAGTACCGCGTCGGGCGTACCCGGCTGCGCCAGCGCCTTGATTGCTTCGCCATACGCGGCGAACAATTGCGGATGCGCATCATGCCGGTGCAACAGACGCACCAGCAATTCGTTCAGGTACATGCCACTGAACATCCGCTGACCGTTGAGATTCCATGGCTGGCCAGCAGCCTCTACTGTACCCAGCGTTCTTAACTCTGAACGGCCCGAGAATGACATTAATAGCGGGGTGAAGGGTTGCAACAAACCCGCCCGGGAGCCTCGCTTTGCTTGCCTACGCGCACCACGTGCAACGAGACTGATACGCCCATGTTCTGCTGTAAAGACTTCTAGAATTGCGCTGCTGTCCCTGTAGGGCCTGCTGTGCAGCACATAGGACGGTTGCAGGGCTATGCGCACGATGACCTATACCTGGCGGTCGTCATAACCAAGACTACGCAGTGCACGTTCATCATCTGACCAACCGGTTTTGACTTTGACCCATAGCCGCAGCATGATCTTGTTATCAAACATCCGCTCCATATCGGCGCGCGCATCTGCGCCAATCGAGCGCAGCCTTGAACCCTTCTCGCCTATGAGTATTTTTTTCTGGCCCTTACGCTCAACAAAAATCACCGCTGATATATGGAGGATGCCGACTTCCTCTGCGAAATCTTCGATTTCCACGGTCACCGAATAGGGCAATTCCTCTCCCAATTGCCGCATTATCTTTTCACGCACGATCTCCGCTGCAAGAAAGCGCTGGCTGCGGTCGGTAATTTGCTCCTCGGGGAAAAAATAGTTCGACTGTGGCAACCGTTTAACAATCTCAGCCTCCAGATCAGCAACGTTGTGATTGTGCAGTGCAGATAAGGGGAGCATAGCTTCAAAATCCGCCTTAAGTGCCAGTTGTTGCAGATGCGGTAGCAGATCGGCTTTTGTAGCCAGTAGATCTACCTTGTTCACCACCAGCAAAACCGGTAAACCGGTCTGCTTGACCTGCTCGAGCACCATGGCGTCTTCCTCCGTGAACGCTGTGCGGTCCAACACCATCACCACCATATCGACACCGCGCATCGCGCTGGTTGCTGCCCGGTTCATATAGCGATTCATAGCCGACCCGGTTTCACGGTGCAAACCTGGCGTATCGACGAAGATAATCTGGTAATCCTCTTCGGTTTTAATGCCCAAAATCTGGTGACGGGTCGTCTGCGGTTTACGCGAAGTAATACTGATTTTCTGACCCAATAGATGATTCAGCAGCGTTGATTTACCGACGTTGGGTCGCCCGACAATAGCGACGTAACCACAGTGTTTAGCCATTAGTTATTTTACCGCCTGAAGTAGTACCACCTGATATTGCCTGTAACACGGCAGCCGCGGCATCTTGCTCGGCTTTGCGCCTACTTGTACCTGTCCCAGTGTGCACAATTGCGGGCTCAGCAATACGGCAGGCAACCCTAAACTCCTTTTTGTGGTCTTCCCCGTATTCGCCCTGCAACTCGTATTCTGGCAAAGGCAGTCCCCTGCCCTGCAAAAACTCTTGCAATCGGGTTTTGGCGTCTTTATCCAGCGCGCCCGCGCGCAACTCATCTAACCTTGACCGATACCAGGACAAAACCCGCTCGCGACAACGTTCAACGTCTGAGTCCAGCAACATGGCACCAATAACCGCCTCAACGGCGTCGCCCCGAATCGAAGCGCGTCTGTGACCGCCACTCTTGCGCTCACCGGCTCCCATAATCAGATGCTCAGCCAAGCCAAGATCAATAGCGACTTCCGCCAAGGTGTCGCCCTTGACCAGAGATGCCCGCATGCGACTCATTTCACCCTCCCTGGATTCGGGAAACTGCTGGTAGAGCGCTTCGGCGATAATGTGATTGAGAATAGAGTCGCCAAGAAATTCCAGGCGCTCATTGTTGTGCCCGCCGGCACTGCGATGGGTCAGAGCAAGCAGCAGCAATGCCGGGTCGTTAAATTCATAGCCCAGCGCCGCTTGCAGGCGCGCAATGTCGGTCATGGCACTTACTACTTTGGGATTTCCGTCAAAAGCTCGGCCTTGCCAACTTCCATCAGCAAGTCATTAAAGCTGATAACGGCGTCAATACGCCAGGCGATGGGCATCCGTACCTCATAGCGGGAGTCGATGTAGGTCAGGCCTCGCTTGCGCACAATCTTCACGTCAGCCGCCTTCAATGCATAAATCTGATTGGAGTTGAAGATATTTTCGATGCGGCGCCGAATCTGGCGGCTACTCATGCCTTTGGTCTCTGGCTCCATCACGATATCAGAAACGATTTTCTTGACGCTGAGGAACTCCGTGTAGTGCGGAACCATGCGAATGGCGCACATGGCAAAAAAGCCGACCATAACGAGAATGGCAAGAATACCGATCATGGATACGCCGAATTGCTGACGCTTCTGTCGCATATGAACCCCCACTAGAGCCTGTCCTTTTATTCTATCAGGCCAACACGATCAAAGCTTGGGATGCTCAAAAACGACTCCCAATGCATCCAAATCGCAAATGCCTTGCCTACTATATCCCGCTCCGGTACCTGACCCCAAACGCGGCTATCGCTGCTGTTATCACGGTTGTCGCCCATCATAAAGTAGTGGCCTGGCTTGACCACCACCGACACATCCCGGGGATTGCGCAGCGAATCTACTTGGGTCAGGTGTTCCGACTCTCCCAGGGTTTCCCTGGACAAACGATAACGGGCTGGCCATCCCGGTGGCGCATCCATCGGCTCTTCGACCAACGGCTCTCCATTGACATAAAGTCGCTTGTTACGGTAAGTCACCGTATCACCGGGCAGGCCAACGACACGCTTAATGAAGTAGGTCTCGTTCATATGGGGAGGAAAAAACACCATAACATCACCCCGTTGCGGCGCGTTCAAGCTCAGTACTTTGTTACGTACGACCGGCAGGCGAACACCGTAAGTGTATTTGTTCACCAGTATGTAATCCCCGACTAGCAAAGTAGGCACCATGGAGGAGGAGGGAATCTGGAATGGCTCAACCAAAAAGGAGCGCAGCACAAACACAACCAGCAACACCGGGAAAAACGAGCGCGCATACTCGACGATTACAGGCTCAGAGGCAGAGTCAGACAAGCGCGCTTCATAGCGTGCTGAATCCGCGCTCGCGCTAGACTGCCATTGTGGAAACTCTGCCTGCAATTGGTTCGCAACACGCCGACGGCCCGGCGCAAGAAACAGGGCATCAAGCAGCCATAACAGCCCACTACCAAAAACCAGACCCACAAGGATCAACGGAAAATCAATCGTAAAATCGTTCACTGGTCAGCCATCCACTTTTAATACTGCGAGGAAAGCGGATTGGGGGATTTCGACGTTCCCCACCTGCTTCATCCGTTTCTTACCCGCTTTTTGCTTTTCCAAAAGCTTGCGCTTTCGGCTTACGTCGCCGCCGTAGCACTTAGCAGTAACATTTTTTCTTAGTGCCTTAACAGTCTGGCGAGCGACAACTTTTCCGCCCACCGCCGCCTGGATTGCAACATCGAACATTTGCCGAGGAATGAGTTCCTTCATCTTTTCGGTCAGAGCTCGCCCACGATACTGGACCTTGTCACGGTGTACGATAATTGCCAGGGCATCCACCCTATCGCCATTGATCAACACGTCCAACCGGGAGAGCTCAGCAGCCTGAAAACGCTCAAACGAATAATCGAGTGAGGCGTAACCGCGACTAACGGACTTTAACCGATCAAAGAAATCCAGTACCACCTCGCCCATGGGGATATCGTAAACCACCGAGACCTGATTACCGAGGAACTGCATATCCTTTTGCACGCCGCGTTTTTCTACACATAATGTAATGACGTTGCCCAGGTGTTCCTGGGGTACCAGGATATTACAGCGGGCAATAGGCTCGCGCATTTCTTCGATATCACCGACATCCGGCAGTGCAGAGGGGTTGTCAACCTGTACGACCTCGCCTCTTTTGGTCAGCACTTCATAGACAACCGTCGGAGCGGTGGTGATCAGATCCAGATCGTATTCACGCTCAAGACGCTCCTGGATGATTTCCATGTGCAGCATGCCCAGAAACCCACAGCGAAAGCCAAAGCCGAGCGCATCGGAGGATTCGGGCTCATAAAATAGTGACGCATCGTTCAACGTAAGCTTGGCCAGCGCATCACGAAAGTCCTCGTAGTCATCCGACGAGATGGTAAAGATGCCCGCATAGACCTGCGGCTTGATTGTTTTGAATCCAGGTAACGCCGGTACGTCGGCATCATGCGCATGGCATATCGTGTCTCCGACGGGCGCACCGTGGATGTCCTTAATTCCGGCGACGATATATCCCACCTCACCAGCCTGCAGCACATTCGTCTCCAGGCGCTTCGGCGTGAAAATGCCGATAGTATCCACTTGCTGCGGCTTGCCGATAGATCTGGCAACAATTTTGTCTCGCTTGCGCAGCACGCCCTGTTTTACTCGGACGAGCGACACTACACCCAGGTAATTATCAAACCAGGAATCGATAATCAGTGCCTGTAAAGGTGCTTCACGGGAACCTTCCGGAGGCGGAACATTCTTGACCAGATA
>JBLFXU010000183.1:0-6489 GCA_047609575.1 Bacteroidia bacterium
AATAACTACGACAGCCCCGATTAAATGCCGTAACCGTGACGAGGTGCCCATTATTAATTGCAAGCGCCTGATATTACTCGGGTTTAGACCTAATTTTTAGTGTTCTTTTGCGCCATCAGACCAGGGTGCCACCCAGATCAAGAGACACATGCCTGGGATCGCAAGCAGCGTGCACAGTAAGAAAAAATCGACCCATCCGAGGGATTCTACAATGAAGCCAGTACTGGCATTGGCAAACGTTCTGGGTAACGCTGCAAGCGCAGTGAGCAGCGCAATCTGGCTAGCGGCGAAAGTCCTGCTGGTTTCTCTGAGGATAAACGCCGTAAAGGCAGCCGTGCCCAACCCCACACCCAAATACTCAAATGCTATCACTAGCGCCAGTAGCCACAATAAAGGCCCCTGACTTGCCAGCACGGCAAAACCCAGAATGCTAGCCATCTGCACTACGCCAAACAGCCACAGCGCACGATTGATCCCCGTCTTAATCATCATGAGGCCACCTAGCAGGCCGCCTATAATCGACGGCCACAGAGCCGCCTGTTTTGCGACCAGACCAATTTGAGTCATGGAAAATCCGAGATCCAGATAGAAGGGCGTCGAAAGCGCGGTCGCCATGTTGTCGCCGAGCTTGTAGAGGAACATAAAAGCCAGGATAAGAAGAAGGCTGGACCAACCCCGGCGACCAAGGTACTCCTGGAAGGGTTCCATAATCGTCTGGCGCATCCCGGCGGGCGGTGGAATCGTTGAATCCGGCTCTCGCACTACCAGCGTCATAGCAATACCAACCAACATGAAGGCACTGGTAATCCAGAATACCGTTGACCAGGGTAGAAGATCAGCCAGTACAAGAGACAGGGAGCCAGGGACGAGAACGGATAGGCGATAGGCCTGCACATGGATAGAGTTGCCTATGCCTAACTCCGCATCGCTGAGTATCTCGCGGCGAAAAGCATCCAGGGCGACATCCTGACTCGCACTAAAGAATGCAACGGTCCCGGCCAACCAGACTATCACCGGCGTTGCCTGGCCCGGTTCAAACATACCCAATGACCCTATAGAGAACAGCAGGCCAATCTGGGTCATCAGCATCCACCCTCTTCGCCTCCCCAAAAACGGAGGAACCCATCGATCCATCAAGGGCGCCCAGAGGAACTTCCACACATAGGGCAGGCCCACAAGGGAGAACAGGCCAATCGTTTTTAGAGAAACTCCAGCCTGGGTCAACCAGGCGGGAACAAGTGACAACAGCACATAAAGCGGCATCCCGGAGGCAAGCCCGGTGAATATACAGATGACCATTCGCCTGTTTGCCAGTACCTCCCGCCAGTGAGGCGACGAATCAGTCAACGTTGGTTGCCCAATCCAGCAATTCAGACCGGGAGTGCGCATCCACCGCGTTCCACACACTCAACTCCCCCAGCAACAGTAGAGCCGCCCTGGAAAACAACTGGCGAAATTCGCGATGGCGGCCATTGCTGAGGGCATCGTGAACTTGAAAAACACAGGGCGCTGCACTAAACCGATCCACCTGATAGTAGTGCACTTCTCTAGCTTCAGGAATGGGCTGTGTAAATAGCGCTTGGCCACCCAGGTACGCCTGCTCTACGCGCAGGTTGTCATCCTGCCATTGATCACGGTATCTGCTATAGGACTTGGCATTTATGTAGCGACAGCCTTTCATCGAGTCTTCGGGAATAATTGTACACAGCGCATTGAGTACTTCTTCATTGAGAGCCGGGTCATAACCAACACGATTCAAGCATCGTTTAAAGTAGAGCTGAACAGCACCAAGACTTTCATTGTGCTCAATGCTCTCTCCCGAAAGCGCTATGATCCCGGTAGTTTGACAAAAGTCTTTGACGATACTGCCATCAGGCCACTGAGACGAGTCATAGGGCCGTACAATGAGATTTTCTGCACCAAACACAGCCGCCCACCACTGCAGCATCGAATAGTAGCCGTACTCAAATAACCGGTGGGTCTGATAAAATTGGTAAGCGCTATGAGGCCATCTCCGCATGCCCTTTATATCCTGATTATAAAAAGAGCTAAACAACTGATCCTGCCGACGCAAATAAACAACGATGCGAACCTGGTGGCCCTGCAAGCGCCGCAAGATCGTATCAAAAGCTCGAGTCAGATTTTTACCCTGCGCAAAAAACAACTCAGAGCTGACTATCACTGATTCAATTGGCTTGCTCTGCGCCGCCAGTTCCTGGGAAAACAAACTCCAGGCCTCCCCCCTTGGCACGGACCCATACCAGTGATCGGACATAGATTCCTGCATCGTCTCTGCCATTAAATCGCATACGAGCGTGTGATGTGCATCGCCATGACGACAATCTGAGGGGTACAGGACACCGCTTTTTGCCAGGCGACGAGCATTTTTTGCCAGGATTAATTGCAGGGTCGATGTGGCTGTCTTGGGAGCCCCAATATGCAGGTAGACTGTAGCCATCAATTAGACCCGGTGAGCAAACAAAAAATTATACCGGAAATCTCCGGGTCCCGGCATAGAACCCGCGATCGGAGTCGTGGTGTGATCACTTTCCGACAATATCGTGCATGGGCCTTTGGGACAGGCGACGTTTTATGGAGCGCTGCAACTTGAAAGGTACCAGGGCAATTATCACCGCTCCCAATGGTCGTCGGGAAAAACGCCATATCTTTTTCAAGATCCGCTCTGAACTGGACAATGTCAGATCACAGCCATAGAGATTACTGGACAAGTCCACCAGTAGATCTGGATCAAGCTTGGACTGCACTGCCGGAATCCCGCTCAGATAGGCACCCTCGTAAAAACCGGCATTTTGTTTCAGCCTGGCCTCGTGCGTGGATACACTGGCTTCAGGCAGGGCATGTTTTTCCAGCACTGATTGCCAGAAAGCGCACCAATCCTCCACAGTAAAACGCCAATCAACCATCGCAGAGGAAGGGCGGCCCTGAACACGCTCAGCAAAAGCCCCAAGGTCAGGCACGACTACTGATAGCCCCTCCAGCAGTGCAATGCTCAATGTGTAGCTATAGGTTTCAGGCCAGGTAGCCGGGAACCAGACCACATCAGGCTCAATACCCCGCACAAGACTGCGCACCTCACCGTTGTCATAGGGTCCATGACAGATGACGCCTCCACCAAGCCGACGATAGGCGTACCCCAGTAAATGGAATTCTATGCCATTTCCCACTATCGAAGCGGAAACACTCTCGAGAATATCTGCACCTTTTTCCTTGCTCATTGCTCCGAGCACCAATACCCGCAATGGTCGGTTGGTGGGAAACCGCCAAACTGGCGCGGGAGCGTTGGCGAGCTCGAGACTATCTGGATGCCATGCAATGACCGGGTTACGCACCTCAAAGTACCGCGAAAACCTCTGGGCACAATCCGCCGAAGGAAAAATAACTCGATCAGCGGCCGCAACAAGTGGTCGCTGGTTGACGCGCCAATCCTCGGCACTGACTCCCTCGGGCAAAGGTCTGTAGCCGGCACATTGCGCGTCAAAGTCGTCACGACCCTCTTCCACATAACGGCCATTCTCGTCAGTCAGGGCAGGATTGCCATTGATCAAATAATAATCGTGCACTGTTAGGTCATATTGGCAGGCTAGATCGGCCGGCAATCCCCAGAGACGCGGGTGCAAGCCCATTGTATGATGAAAATGTACGCGCCCCAGGCCCAGACCGCGCAATAGCAGGAGCAACTTGTCGAACTCAGTGCTCACATCAAAATTCAGGCCATCTTTGAAACGCACTTCACGGTCGTAGCAGGACAAGCGCACGCTTTGTCCATCTATTTGAGGGGTAAGCAGCAGAAACAGGGCCTCGCCGGAGAAATGCCGGGCAAGTTCATCGACATGTTGCTGGGCCCCGCCGCCCAATCTATGCGAGATCATCAAAACCTTGGGGCGGGACTGGACGGCAAAAAGTCTCAGCCATGCCCGAACTCGGGCTAATCGTGCCGGATCACGTGCAATAAAACGTTGAATATCTGCGTGGTATCGAGGGTACTTCTTATCCAGTGTATCCAGTGCTCTCGCTAGCCTGGGGTCATGCTCGCTGCCAAAGCTCACCCCTCCGCGATGATAAACAAAGCAATTGGCTAAATGCAGGTTTCGAAAGCTTGCCCTGGATGCACGCTGACACCAGTCATTCTCTTCTCCGTAACCCTTGCCGAATGCTTCGAAATCAAAGAAACCTACCTGTTCCATGCACTCGCGCCGCATGTACATGCAGCAGCCCACGCCTGTAGGAATCTGGAATGCATCCTCGACACCGAATTCACTATCGAACTGGGCATCTATTGCCTCTACATCAAGTCCCAGCGGTAACGCATTGTCTTCGCAAATGTTCGGGAAACTGCATAAAGTGGCATTGTTTGAAAATGGCGTAACTGAAGCGACGTCAGTATGATGATAAGCGGCGTCTCTCATCCGCTCCAACCAATTGCCAGCCACTTCAACATCACTGTTTAGTAGCAGAACATCTCGATCGCAGTCATGCGACATACCCCGGTTTGCAGTAGCAACAAATCCAAGGTTATTTTCGTTTTCCAGTAGTTCGAACCTACCGGTATCTTGCTGCAATTTTCGCAGATACTGCGTAATGTCAGGATCGGGGGAACAGTCATTGATGACAACAATTCTGGCCCACTCATGTGTCACCGTGCGTAACACGGTTTGCATACAGGCTTTGGTTTCTTCATAGCCGTCGTACACAGGAATAACTACATCGACTTCACGCACGATTCCACACCACTCTTATTATCCGCCCAAACACAGGAATTTTCGTAATCTTCCGCAGGCGCCTTACGACGTGCTCGTTCTCCACCATCAGGACGCTATACTTTTTAGCAACATCGGAAAACTGTTGGTCAAGCTCTCGAATTTGCGCCTCTCTCTCACAAATAGTCGCCAATGCTTCAGTGTGCTGCTCGCCAAGATCAGACAAGCGCGTATCAAAGTCGCCGATCTGTGTGTCCCGTATGGAAATCGTGGCAAGCGCTTCGGAGTGCTGCGCGCCAAGATCAGACAAGCGCACATCAAGCTCGCCGATCTGTGTGTCTCGCGTGAAAATCGTGGCAAGCGCTTCTGTGTGTAATTGACCTATTATTTCCAATTCTTCGTGTGCCTTTTTGAGCTCTTCATCGCGCTTACCGATACCAGTATGAAGTCGCTCAACCTCAGTATTCGTTTTCGCCAATTGCCCATCCCGATGCTGAATGGTGTCCAGCGCGACAGTATGGGCCTCTCCAATACGCGTCAATTCTCTTCCACGATCTACGAATCTGGCGGCAAACTCCAGCACTGTATCTTCTGCTGGATAATCAACATCAACCGGCGGCAACGCAAAAGCACCGCTGGTCACATCAGGCGCTGTCTCCCCGCTCGTGTGCTTAGCCGTATAGTGTCGCAAATCCTGGTCGAGAGCGTCAGTCACTTTTTGCTCATCCACCTGCAACGGCAGACATTGGGACAGGCTATTAAGCAGCTCTAAGGGCTGCGAGAGCAGCGCATCATACGTTGCCGAAAGTACTTGCGAAGCAGCAGCGGAAGCCATGCCCCGAGAATACGTTTGCAGCAAACGCATGCAATGACCGGGCGGAAAACCATCACGCTGCTCCAGTGATTGGCAAATCTCCCGGGGTTCGCGCCACATGGTACAGACCGAGGCTTGAACCTCGATCTCCTTACACAGCTCAATCCAAAAAGGCAGGGTAAGGCACAACCTTGGATCCTTGATTACTTCCAGCCGTCCCGCACCAATACCTGCCTGCAACAGTGAGCGGGCAATGTCCCGTTCCCCATCATAAGCTGTGCCAGCCCAGTCAACTTGCAAAATCGAAGATTGCACCGAGTACCAACTGCTGCCAGCCAACGCCAACAGGCGGTCATTCGTATCGACCACTGCCGCGGACTCCCAGAACCCTTGCTCGTTGACGTTACGCATGGGCCTAAGTAAATCATCGCCAAATGTTGCGCCACAGGCATGCAAAGCAGCACACAACGCCGAGGTGCCAGAGCGATGCATTCCCACGACGAAAAGGATATGTCTGGGTTCAGCCGATTCCATAGAATTTTATTGAGTTTTTGAGGGCTTGAGCAAATAGTATCACGGTGCGAATAGCGCAGCTAAGTAGGGACACAGCCTAATGTGGCCCAGTTCAGGGTATGGCAATCCCCTCGGGACGGATATACTTGCCGAAGGATCCCAAGCGGACCACCCCGGGCCCGAGCGGGCGCAGCATTGAGTAAAGGAATTTGGCATGGGTCAGGACCAGGACAATCCCGCGGTAACGGTCATCATACCTGTCTATCGGGACAGGGAAGTGACAAGGCGTTGCCTTGATTCACTGGCAGCGAGCACGCTCCCTGCCACCTCCTGCGTACTGGTCATTGACGACCATTCTCCGGAAGCAGCGGTAAGCGAGCTATGCAGGGAGTTGTGCTCAAATCAGGGGTTCGAACTACTCGTGAATGAGCAAAATCGCGGCTT
>JBLFXU010000184.1:0-6476 GCA_047609575.1 Bacteroidia bacterium
TGTCGACGAAGGGGCGGCACCTGAAGCCACCGAAACCACGGCAACGGTCGGCCACGCAGGGAATGCACCCTTTATCGTGGTATTACCCTTTCGCGCCAGAGAGAGTGACGAAATTGAGCAGCTGACTGCAGAAGGCCTCACCGACGACATTACCTCCTTATTGACGCTGGTGAAAGATGTGAAAGTTGCGCCGCGGCAGGCCGTAGCGCGCCGACTCGATGCAGATGACGATGGACTGCAAATTGCCCGTGATGTGGGTGGCCGGTATGCCCTGACGGGGAGCGTTCGCCGCAGTGGCGACCAACTGCGGGTGTCAACAGAACTCACTGATATTCACGAAAAGGAACAAAAGTGGTCGCTAAAGTTCGACCGAAGTACGGCGGATATCTTTGCTATTCAAGACGAAATCGCTAAAGGCGTTGTTGGTGCTATGGGTGGTGTGATCTCTAGAGTTGAAAGCGCCCGCGCGTTACGGCAACCGCCGGAAAACCTGCAGGCCTGGGAGCTTACTCTGAGAGCTATGAGCATAGTGTTCGATTGGCGCCCTGAGACGCTACAGCGCGGCCTGCTGGATGCCCGTAAGGCTATTGAGCTCGACCCCAACTATGCTCTCGCACACGCTATTCTTGCCTTGATTCTGTCCTGGCGCTCCGTATCGGGTTGGACAGATGATTTTGAAGCGGAAAGAGCTGAATCGGTGCGCGAGGCCGATAAAGCGGCAAAGCTCAGCTACGACAACGCAGGGGCACTGTGGATGGTTATCGGTGCCTATTGGGCATCGTCAACCAAGCGTTCGGTAGAGGTTTATGAACGAGCCATTGCACGCCAGCCTGATATTTTTCTAGCCGCGCCATTTGGTATTGCCCACGCAGGTGTTGCCTATGCAAGGATTGGGCGCGAAGAAGAGGGCATCGCCCTGATTGAACAATTCCAAAATACGTTTCCGAACGATGAATACGGCGCAGTCTGGACACGACCTTTCTTTGGCTATGCGGAATTGTGCCGTCGCAATTATGTTTTGACCGCTGACCTACTGGCAAATACTGCATCGGAACACGATGGCATGTGTCGTGTCATAGCACTGATGAGTTCTAATCAGGAAGAGGAAGCGATCGCGGAGTTTGGTCGGTGGAAAATGGCGAACCCTGCAATTAAACTCGATCACTATATAGAGTACTTTAAGGGCTATCATGTGGATGAGTCTATAGGTGCAGAGTTGTCGGGGGCGTTATCTCGTTTAAGGGACGCCCTCCAATAACTTGTTACGGAATGTAACTGCAGTAGAAGCGCGTGTTTGCGCTTGGCTGGAGACTGACATATAACAAACCAAGGCAGCAAAGGGCGATCCACTGCATTGACCTCGCTGGGGCTGCTCCTGATAACACGTTGGGCAAACGAGATGTCGTACCCGGCGCGCCTTTTTAGGGCGTTTTGGCGCAACTGCGTATCTGTACTAGACTAACAATCCATGAGCCCGGTAAGGAAATTCCGGGGGATTTCATTGGCAGTGACCGACCGGCTTTAGGTTGCAGCTGCAATGGGCAGTAGCTCGTTGGCGGGATTTACGATTACTGTAACAAAGGCGTCTGGAAATCTGGTTGTGGCGTATCGGGTCGAGGAAAAGCTGGTTGCTTCTAAGCTCTGAATTTTGAACGTATTTTTCATGATGCTTATGGTTGTTGTAGCTAGCTTTAAGTGGTGATTATTAGGACATGCGTGTTGCATAATAACAAGTATCGCCAGTGCGCCCCGGCGGCAAGTACTCTAAAAATAGAGAGGTCTGGAAGTGTTTAAGCTAGGGAAGTTTTTCAAAGACTACATGCAACTTGGATATGTACAGCCTCTAACACTGTCCCAGTTTCGTGAAAAGTGGGGGCATCCAGCTGGAGCGAAGCCAGTTGAGTGGTGGTATCTGGGTACGGGACCTTACTACCACTATCTTGAAGAGCGTCGGGGCAAAGGTCACCGAGAGTCATGGAAGATCGACAAAAACGAAACAGACCTAGCGGGTGTAGATCAATTTCCCCCTGAAAATGGTGCGGATGAAAAAGTGGGTATATTGCTAACGCAGGAGATTGTCGGTGGCTGGTGCGGCACTTAGTACCAAGCCCCAACCTGCTCGGCAGTTTCGGCGTAGTCCGATAAGCCCCAGAGGGCGCTCATGAGCTCTGAGTATGCCATTTACTTC
The DNA here is from genome assembly GCA_047609575.1 of Bacteroidia bacterium. Classification (GTDB taxonomy): domain Bacteria; phylum Pseudomonadota; class Gammaproteobacteria; order Pseudomonadales; family Halieaceae; genus Marimicrobium. The sequence continues at coordinate 2,189 of JBLFXU010000184.1, forward strand.
GATTTGGACAATACCCTGATTCATCGAGCTGAGAGTATTGCGCTTTACGCAAAGAAGTTCTTCGGCGACTTTCATTTGGAAGAGCAGGAGGTTTCGGTAGCGGCGATATCCAGCGCCATAGTGTCAGCTGATTGCGGTGGATATCTACCGGAAAATACGCCGTATTCCTCAGTAAAAGAGTCGGTTATTGCTGCGCTTCGCAATATTCTCAGAAATTCAGCTACAATAACTACTGAGGAACTGGAGCGTCACTGGGTCACGCAGTTTCCTGCCTGCTCAGTAGAGATGCCAGGTGCCAGAGAGCTAGTGTGGTCTCTGGAGGCCAGCGGATTCTATATGGGTGTTGTGTCTAATGGCGCAGATGCGTCCAGAAAGAAAAGTGTGGAGTCTCTTTCATTTGGCAGGTCTTTTCGGCAGGTTCTGAGCTCGGAGCACGCCAAGGCAAAAAAACCTGATCCGGCCATATTCAGAATGGCAGCCAAAATGGCCAATATTTCGGTGAATTCCAGCTATTTCATAGGAGACCACCCGGTGAATGACCTGCTGGGGGCCCTGGAATCAGGTATGCAGGGCATTTGGCTAAAGGGATTTCATTCCTGGCCAGACCAGATTGCGCCGCCGAAGTATACTGTCGATTCATTGCGGGAGGTTGTACCATTGATCCAGGCGCATTCTCGCACGCGCAGCTAGTTGGGGCGGTCATACCGGCAGGCCCAATTATGGGCGTTAACTCTATAAGGAGTATTTTGTGGCACAGGAAAATATTGACGTAGTAATTGAGTACATAAACCGAGTAACAACACGCTGCACGTTTAATGCTGCGGCCAAAGCGCTGGGTATTACCCCCCAGGCTTTCAAAAAGCTGTTAGGTGATCCACGGCCAGAAATCTCCTGGTTTGTTAGCCCAACATCAGGAGAGCCAATGCGTTACACAGACGAACAGAAGCATCCTGAGCTTTATCGGACAAAACGAATTATTACCTCTGCAGAGGTTTTGACCAGAAATCTCGATTTGTGAAACTCGATCTGTGATAAAGGTCAGTCAGCTAGGGCACCAAAAACCCAGCAAGCTGGGGTTGGGCAGCGTTCGGGCATTTTATTCCGAAACCTCGGCTCAGGGTTGAGGCGTTATGTGTCAGAGATAGCTACATGAAAGGTACGTGCACTCTGTTGGCGCTGATGTTGGTTCTAGCGGGTTGTATCACAGTTCCGGCACCTGCGAAAAACCATCAGAACCGATGTGAAATATCAACGGACAGGCTAACGCTGCGCGTTGTTGATGTTGCAAAGAAAGTTTTAGCTACTCTTCCATCGATGGACTTATTTTGTCTCCGATACTGGTTCCAGCTGCAGCACTGATTTCTGGTGCCTTCGTTCTGGTCAATAATATTTACAATCTAGGCGAAGAAAAATTAGTCTGTAAAGCCCCATAACAAGACGCTGTTGGCGTCTATGCGGGCGGCCGTTTCAGAACTATGTGGGAAATTCGACAGACAGCTGAACGGCGTGCTCAAGTGGGCTGGCTTATGGGTGCAACAACAATCAAAGGGGCTCAGATGTCAGAACCGCCACGAGGTTTTGACGCTCGCCGCTTGAGACGTTGGGCTACCAAATGAAGATTAAGCGCCGGCAAGCAACGGAACAAGATAGGCCGTTGCTATACGATCTGAACATGCTCGCTATGAAGGGGCATGTAATAGAGAATTTTGGCAAGTGGGACGATGCTGAGTAGCAGCGTATATTCGACGCAACTACGGATATCTCGGCGCGCGAGATTCTACTCGATGTTGATCTGCCGCTAGGTTTTGTCAATCTGTTCCAACGCCATGAATCCGTTTACCGCAATAGACTCTGCATTATCGCGCAGTATCAATCTCGCGGTATTGGTACGGCTATAGTCGATGAATTAGTGGCATCCTAGTCGGCAGCATTGTTGGAATTGATCTCATCAATCATCAGGAATGGGTTCAGCGCCTGATGTAGACGCCGGCCGGCGAGGCGATGAATGTTGACGCCGTCGCCATCCCGGGCTTGCTAGGCGTTTATCGCTTGAACTAACTCTCTCACGGGTATTCTCCTGTTTGTAGCTATAACTGTAGCTAGTGTGTTGCAGCGCTTATGCGCTGCCCAGCACCTGCCTGCTATGTACTGCGGTAAAGTCCTGCTCCGGCCCCAGTGGTATCACTCCTGTAGGATTGATCATCAGGTGACTGGCATAGTAGTGCGTCTTGATGTGCTCAAAGCTGACGGTTTCTGCCACGCCGGGCACCTGATACAGCTCGCGTACATACCCTGTAATAGCCGGGTAGCTTGCCAGCAACTGCCGATTGGTTTTGAAGTGCCCGAAGTACACGGCATCAAAACGAATTAACGTGGTGAACAAGCGCCAATCGGCCTCTGTTAGCTGATTGCCAGCCAGATAGCGCTGCGTTGTTAACAAGCCCTCCACCCAATCCAGTGAATCGAACAAGCTGTGAAAGGCCTCTTCATAGGCTTGTTGTGTGGTGGCAAACCCCGCCTGATAAACGCCATTGTTGATGGTTGGGTAAATACGGTCGTTCAAAGCGTGGATCGTTTTACGCAGCTCCCCAGGATAGTAATCGTCCGTGTTGCCAGTCAGGTGGTTAAACGCTGTGTTGAACATACGAATAATGTCGGAGGATTCATTGCTGACGATGGTCTGCGTCTGCTTGTCCCACAATACCGGCACGGTAACGCGGCCCTCATAGCTGTCATCGCCCTTCAGGTATAGTTGATAAAGGAAGTCCAGACCGTACAGAGGGTCGGTCATTTCCCAGCCGTTTTCGAGCATGATCGGCGCCACAACGGTGACATCGATATAGTCCTGTAACTGCTTGAGCTGGCGAAGAATCAACGTGCGATGCGCCCACGGGCAGGCCATTGAAACGTACAAGTGATAACGGCCTTTCTCCGCTTTCATGCCAGGTTCACCGTTAGGTCCTGCCTCGCCATTTGGGGTCAACCAGTTTCTGAAATGGCTATCCTGGCGCCGGAATTGACCATCACTGCTGTCGGTGTCATACCACTGATCTACCCATTCACCTTTTTGTAAAAGTCCCATTATGCTGCTCCGGAAATGTTGTTTTGGGAAAACGTCGATATTGTTGATATCAAAGAATCGACCTGTTGCTTGCCGCTGGCAATCACCTCATCAGGTGTGCGTTTTGAGCCGCTGGCGTCAATATGAAACACGTCTTTGATGCCTAGAAACCTGCAGATGTGTTCAAGATAGCGGCTGGTAAAGTCGGCATCGCTGCCAATCGTGGTGCCGCCACTGCCGGTGATAATAAAGGCACGCTGTACACCCAATAAACCCGCCGGGCCCTGCTCGGTGTATTTGAAGCTAACACCGGCGCGACAGATGGCATCTATCCACTGTTTTAAGGAGGCTGCAATGCCAAAGTTGTACATAGGTGCTCCCAGTACCAGAGTCTCGGCAGTCCTTAGTTCATCAATCAACTGGTTGGACAGCTGCAGCTGCGATTGCAAACTCTCTCGCGGGCTGTCGGATGAGCCATGAACACCTTCCAGGTCCTGCGCGCTTATGGGCGGCAGCGGTTGTTGTGCCAGGTCACGATGAATGACCGGCTCATTGAGGGCTGCAACTAGATATTCCCCTATGACGCGCGTATTTGAATGCTCCAGTCGTGCGCTGCTGTTGATATGTAATACCGTCATGTTTCTGCTTCCTATAGATTGATTTGGCTTAGGGCGTTTACTTTGGCGCGTTTACTGCGCCGCTTTGGCGTGCAGCCAGCGATCCACGCTCAGGCTGCCGGCGCCTCTTACTGCCAGGCTGGCACTGATTACCAGCAAGGCCAGGCCAAATTCGTAACCGTTATTCGCCATGAAGAGACCGTTTTGCAGATGAACCGTAACAATCGCCACAAGCATTGTTACGGCCAACACCAGCGCCGCGGGTCGTACGAGTAATCCGGTAATCAGCATTAGGCCGCCAAAGAATTCTGCGCCACCGGCCATTGCCGCCATGAGCAGGCCCGGCTCCAGGCCGATGGAGGCCATCCAGTTCGCCGTGCCCTCCAGGCCATAGCCACCAAACCATCCGAACAGTTTTTGGGCACCGTGGGCCGCGAAAATGGCTCCAGCGCCGATGCGCAGCGGCATAGTATCCAGGCCCTTATTGGTGGCAGTTGTCTTGCTGATAAGTGCGTTCATCGTGTTGCTCCAGTTCAGTATTGTTCGCTGTGTTTATTTGATGGAGCCAGTGTAATGATTGTCGTATTCGCAATAAGCCCCATTTATCGTT
>JBLFXU010000185.1:0-6431 GCA_047609575.1 Bacteroidia bacterium
GTGGCCGCCACTTTGCGTAGCAAGCTCGCCACCTACCCCGGTGTTATTGATATCACCGATTCATTCCGCTCTGGCAAACAGGAACTCAAACTTGATATTCAGCCATCCGGCGAAGCTCTTGGATTATCGCTGTCTATCCTGGCCCGCCAGGTCCGACAAGCTTTCTATGGAGAGGAAGCCCAGCGCATCCAGCGCGGTCGTGACGATGTGCGGGTAATGGTGCGTTATACCGAGGCCGAACGAAAATCGCTTGCCACACTCACCGATATGCGAATCCGCACGCCCGATGGTGCCGAAGTGCCCTTCCAGACAGTCGCCAAAGCTGAGCTGGGCCGCGGCTACTCGACGATTCGCCGTGCCGACCGACAGCGGATTGTCAGCGTTATAGCCGATATCGACCGAACCCAGATCACCGCCAATGAGGTCATTGCTGACCTGAGTGCCGGGGCTATTCAGGAAATAATGCGAGACTATCCGCGCATCACTTATAGCCTGGAAGGTGAGCAGGCAGAGCAGGGGGACGCCTTAGCTAAACTCGTGCCCATGTTTGGCATCGCCCTGTTTGTTATCTTTGCACTCCTGGCCGTACCACTGCGCTCATACAGCCAACCACTGATTATTATGAGTGTCATTCCGTTTGCCTTTGTAGGGGCTATCTGGGGCCACGTCATCATGAAGTATTTTGGCTTGGTGTCGGGCCTTGCGATGCCTTCGGGGATGGGCTTTATTGCCGCCTCGGGCGTTGTCGTAAACTCGAGTCTGGTGCTGGTGCACAATGTGAATGAGCGGCGCAAACTGGGGGAGCACTTTAACGATGCGGTGATGCATGCAGCCGTATCCCGCTGCCGGCCTATCGTACTGACGTCACTGACGACCTTTGTGGGCCTTTTGCCGCTAATGTTTAATCGCAGTGTACAGGCCCAGTTTCTGGTGCCCATGGCGGTATCGTTAGCTTTCGGTGTGCTGTTCGCTACGGTAGTTACACTACTGGTAGTGCCATCCGGTTACACTATCCTCGAAGACCTCAAGCGCTTTTTGGGCAGGTTTACGCAACAAGGAGAGGAGGAAAAGATAGAGGAGGAAAAGATAGAGGAGCCAAATTGATAGCATCGATGAAAGTATTGAAGCGCGCCCCCAAAACAGCAATCTAAGGCCTGGGGTTTTTACGCTGACCTCGAGCTATTTTTGATAAAAACCTCTCAACCATCACCCCACCCCAGCTCGCGTTGTGCTTCTACAAGGGCATAACACAATTGTATCTGCTCCAGGTTCTGAGACAGGTTTCGCTCCATGCCTGTCACTCTTTCTACCTTGGGGCCGAAAAACGCCTGGGCATCTGCATGTGCGGCAGGGCTACACAGTTCCCCGGCCAAGGATGGCGTCGAGGCGAGATAAGCTTCTGGAATCACCAACGCTGCAAGCGGATAAAAACGCTTGAACCAATCGAATGCTACCTGCGTGTTTTCGGCCTTACTACTATAGGACTGAATCAGCAGTTGCATATCATTGAGCTTCAATTTAAACAACTGCCGCACACTGAGAACTTTCTTACCCAGGCCGGGATCAGTTGTCTGCCCCAACGCCCATAGCGCGTTGCGCCGAAAGTTCGCTTGGTCTGAATCGTACACCATGGACATTAGCTGCTCAAAGTAGGGAGCGCCCTCTGCGATAACGGCACTCGCCATCGCCAATGAATGCAATTGCGGATCAATAGCGCTGGCATCAAAACCTGTGTCCTGGCCATAGCCAATCAGCGCTTTACCGCGCTCGGCAAGTAGAGCTAGCAACTCGGGCTGCTGCAAATCAATCGCTATAAGACTGAGTACGCGCGACCGCAATAGCTGGGTGGCAACAGGATTCAAGGCATCCGCGTTGGTATCAGGCTCCAGGCCTAATTCATCCAATAACGGTTTGTATTGGTCGTACAAATAATCCGCCAACTGCCCTCGCTGTTGCTCGTCGGCAATATTGTCACGAATATGACGGATGAGTGCGGCGGGCTCCGTGCGCACGTCCCACTCGGGTTGAGCAATGATTGCATTCACCGCTTGCAGATAAAACTGTGTATCAATGTGTGCGGCCCGGTACTGCGCAGCGAGGTTACTAGCGACGGAATATTTTTCGCCGGGCGTTAGCGAGCTGACATTGTTCAACAGACCACGCCATAGTGGCTGCGCCATAGTCCAACGGTAATAACCATGTCCACCAAGGTTCGGCATGATGGCGTCTGGGCATTGCTCTACTGCATGCGTAAAGCGCTGTTGTGCATCGGTCAGGGTTTGGCAAATGTTCGCTTTGTTCATGCCATTAACTGCTGTCATACACACTGGCACTATCCATTCTTGCTCCGGGCTCACGGTCGACCCCGCAGGTAGATAGCGTTGTTGTTGAATATCGAGCGTCAATTGATTGCTATCGCACTGCCAATCCACGGTCAGTAGCGGCACACCAGGCTGATTGATGAACGACCCCGCAATATCGGCAATTTGCAAGCTCTGCGCCGCGGCTGCGAGCGCCTGTATCAAATCCAACGCGGTAGCATTACCCCAGGCATGTTGCTGCAGATAATTCTGAATACCCTGCTGAAAGATTGCGGGGGTGATAGTGCTTTCCAGCATTTGCAATACCGCGCCACCTTTGGAGTAACTGATGCCATCAAAGGCATTGGCGATGCCCTCATTATTTTCGACAGGCTCGCGAACGCGTCGCGAGTCTGTATAGATATCGCTACCCATAACTCTATGGCCGCGGCGCACTATCTCGCGATCTGCTTCCAGCCCGGGATTCCACTGCTGAACAGCCTTCGATGCCATCCACGTGGCAAACGATTCATTCAACCAAATGTCGTCCCACCAGGGCATTGTCACCAGATTGCCAAACCATTGGTGAGCCAACTCATGCGCATGTACATTGGCATAACGGCGCTGCTGGCTAACAGAGGGTTCTGTGTCAAACAACAGCAGTGTCTCGCGGTAAGTTATCAATCCCGCATTCTCCATCGCTCCGGAGGCAAAATCAGGTACCGCGACAATGTCCAATTTGGCGAATGGATACGGTGTGCCGAAATATTCTTCGAGCGTGGTCAGCAAGGCGGCAGTATGCTTAAGCGCATAGGCAAGTTGTTCGCCCTTACCTTTGGCGGCAATACCACGCAAGGGCAGTGGTTTTTTTCGAATATGCGTCGCGGGAATGGGGGCATATTCAACGACATCCAGCTCACCCACGGCAAACGCCAACAGGTAGCTGGGCAGGGGCTTGGTAGTGGCCAAAGTCAGGCGTTTAAATCCGTCACCCACGTCCTCTTCTTTTATTACGGGCGTGTTGCCAAAGCCGCGCAGCTGTTGCGGGATTTCCAGACTGATGTCATACGGTATTTTAAACCGCGGCTCATCGAATTGCGGAAAAACCTGCCGCGCCCTGGCGGGTTCAAACTGGGTGAAGGCATAGTTCAGTCCGCCCTCTTCCACCTTGTATAACCCAACCAGTTTGCTGTTAAACGGAGCATCAAAGCGGATGACAATAATGGCAGTCTGCGCGGGTATCTGCTCCTGAGCCTGCAGGCGAACAACACCTGAATGACCCATCTCCTGATATTCCAGAGGTGTCTGTGAGCCGTCCGGGTGCTCCAGAGTGACGCTATGCGGGTTGATGTTTTCGCCGTGCAGCCAAATTATGTCGGTCTCACGGTGAATATCTACTGTTATAGCGACCGCACCGCTAAAGCGTTTTTCGTCGGGATCAATCCGTAGCGAGAGCGCGTAGTGCCGCGGCTCCATAGTGGTGGGGAGTTTGCCCTGGGGCGCCAGTGCAGCTTCAGCTTTATCGCGTGCAAACTGCCATTGACTGTAGTGGTGCCAGCCAAAGGCGACGATTGCCCCTAACGCAAGCACAAGAAAAAAGAGCTTCAGGATTCGCTTCACCGGTAGCATCCTTACTGAGCAACAGGCGATTGTAACGGGAACCTGTGGATTACGGAATCAAGAGATCAGACTCCCATGACACTTACTTAAGCAGGATTACAGCGCGTAGGTGCCATTCAGGTCAGACTCCATGTAAACCAAAAAAAGGGCTACGACCCCCTTGCAAAAGGTCTGAGCCGTAGGCTCACAGATTACACTTCAGGAGCCTGACACCTTGATCTAATCTTTGATACAGGCCCAATCAGGAATATCGAGCACAACTTCGATGGAATTTGGCTTGAACAACCTCTTGCAGTAGCTATGAATAGCGAACAAGAGTACGGCGGGGATCGATGGCGATTGTAGGTATTCATCGTCGGATTTTGGTAATTGCAGCCTATTAACGGTTCAGTACCGTCCTAACGGACAGCTGGTGATGACCACAAGCTGTTGGTTTGTTAATCTGGCAGGAATCACTTATTCAGCTAGCTTGCTCTACCAGCTTATTCAATTAGCTTATTCAACTACCTTGGTCGAAACCATGCACGACACCTCCCCCACGGGAAACAACAGCCGCTTCCTGGCCTGGATAGAAAGAACCGGTAACAGGCTCCCCGACCCTGCAATACTGTTTGTCGCGCTACTATTCATCGTTTGGATATTGTCGTTGCTGCTGTCCACTTTTGAGTTCAGCGCGATAGACCCGCGCACTGGTGAGCCCGTAGTCATCGTCAACCAATTGTCAGGTCCGTCCCTGACATCGTTCATGGCATCGATGGTTAAGACATTCGCCCATTTTCACCCAATCGGTGTGGTGCTGGTGGCGATGCTCGGTATCGGCGTGGCCGAGCATACCGGCTTTATAAGCGCCAGCCTCAGAGCTGTCATGGAAAAGACATCGCGCAAGTTGTTAACGCCCATGGTTATTCTCGTCGGTATTATGAGTCATACAGCGGCCGACGCCGGCTATGTGCTGGTCATTCCACTGGGTGGCGCCCTATTTTATGCAGCGGGCAGACATCCACTGGCGGGCATTGCTGCAGCATTCGCCGGTGTGTCGGGCGGCTTCTCGGCAAACTTCGTGCCCTCCGCCATCGACCCCATGTTGCAGGGCATCAGTCAGTCCGCGGCCCAAATACTGGATCCGCAGATCACCCTGAATCCACTCAACAATTATTTCTTCACTGCCTCGTCGTCGATTCTGATAATCGCCCTGGGCTGGCTGGTAACCGACAAGCTGGTGGAGCCTCGACTGCAGGCAGGCTCGCCGATCGACACAGACCTCGATGATTTACCGAACCTGGAGACGCTCAGTGATAAGGAGCGCAGGGGGCTGAGAGCAGCACTGGGTGCAATGCTATGCGCGATCATCTTCCTGGTTATCACCGCATGGCCCGAAACCTCTTCCTGGCGAGGTCCCGGCGGCTCCCTGACCGAGTCGGGCGCACCGCTGATGGCCTCTATCGTCTCGCTAATTTTTATTCTCTTTCTGCTGCCCGGCATTGTTTACGGCGTAGTAGCCGGCACTGTCGAGAGTTCCAGAGATGTAATAGAGGGGATGAGCAGGGCAATGCAGACAATGGCCTACTATCTGGTGATCATGTTCTTTATCGCCCAGTTCATCTACGCGTTCAGCCAGTCTAACCTTGGCATTCTGCTGGCAGTGGAAGGCGCAAGCCTGCTTAAGACGGCGGCGCTACCTGCCTCGTTAACGATCGTAGGCATTATTTTTCTCACCGCCGGGCTGAACCTGTTCATCGGCTCAGCTTCCGCCAAGTGGGCGCTGCTCGCCCCCATCCTGGTGCCGATGCTGATGGAAACTGGGCTGTCACCCGACCTGAGTCAGGCGGCGTATCGAGTGGGTGATTCCACCACCAATATCATCACGCCACTGATGCCTTACTTCCCGCTGGTGGTGGTCTATTGTCAGCGCTATATGAAAGACTCCGGGATCGGTACGGTGGCAGCGCTAATGCTGCCCTATTCCGCAGCATTTATCCTGCTCTGGAGTGTGTACCTGGTCGGTTACTGGTGGCTAGACTTCCCGCTAGGCTTGCAAGCCAGTTACACCTATCCCCCCTGAGAGAAACCTTGATACCGAGGCTGCCCATTATCGCAGCGAGTACTTCACCTAAAAGCGCGCACTGTTGGTGAGTAGTACAGGCGAATAGTCTCTTAGCTGCCTGTTACGCAGCTCTGCAAATCAATCTTCGGTGAATAGTCCGGCGCACCGGCAATGGCGCAGATTAAATGAGAAGGAAACCAGATAGCATAGGAAATGGTATCTGGTGGGGCGCACCTAGCTGGAGTCGGCGGCGTGCATAAGCAGTCACGTTTCGACTCCATCCATTTTGGCCCGTGAAGTTGTCAGCATCGCTCCGTTGTAACGATTGAGCTTCTAGACGCTACAGGAACAGAAAGTATGGCCCGGTAAGTTATCATCCGCGCATTTACCAATGCAGACGCAATACTTATACTGCTGCGAATACCGGCGAAAATAGTCAACCACAACATGCTGCACGGAATACAGGA
>JBLFXU010000186.1:0-6421 GCA_047609575.1 Bacteroidia bacterium
AGCGATGAGGGAGAAAGAAGGGTGTCATTGCCATCGGAACAGGCTGTGATCAGGAGTGACAGGGCGATTGCTGCCAGTGTGCTTACCTTGTGCATGACGTTTCTCTGGAGTGTGAATTTGGTGATGCAGTATAGCCTTGCCCGGCCCTGGTGTCAGACAGTAAAACGCTAATTCAGTGCCAGGATGTGTTGTGCCACCAGCTCGGGGTCTTGCATCGGGATGAAGTGGTTCAGGTGGGGCAGGTACACTTCCCGACAATCGCGCAGGGCACTAGCCAGTGCCGGCCAGGTGGGCGACAGGGTAAAATCGGGCACTGTACTATCACCCGAAGGCGCACGCAGCAGTGTGACCGGAGTGCGGATGCGATCCAGTTCTTCATAAATGGATTGATTGTCCTCGTGGTGCATATAAATGGCCGCCTCATTGATGGGGTCGCAGGCCAATTGCTGCCATTCTTCTTCATCTTTGGGCCGCAGTGCATAGTCGCAGTAGTCCTTGAGCACTGCCGGTTGCCAGGTATCGAACGGCGGTCGTTCGCGGAAGCGTTCGTACATTTCCTGCGCGTCACGCCATCGGTTGCGTCGGCGGCTGACCGGGTGATCGCTGGCGCTAAAGTTGGCGCGCAGCTGTGCGAGTGAAGCGTGTCGTGCCGGGTCCATGATGACCGGGTCGATGAGCACCAGATGCCGAAACCTCTCCGGGTGTCTGGCCGCGGCGCGGGCCAGTAATTGCCCGCCCATTGAGTGGCCAACGCCAATAACGTTGTGTAAATCAAGTTTCTCCAATAGCTGGCAGACGTCCTGCGCCATTACACTCCATTGGACCTGACCTTCACTACCGCTGTTGCCGTGATAGCGCAGATCCGCGGCATACACATGGCGCCCTGGTAAGCGCAATACCACTTCATTCCAGCAGCGCTTGTGAAAGCCTGTGGCGTGCAACAGCAGTATGGGGTCACCGCTGCCGGGCCATTCAATGACTGCAAGGTCAGTGCCACCTACATCGATATGATATTCGCGTGTTTTACTCATGCGCGCATGCCTGTTTTCTGTGGGCTTTCAAAGGTATTAGCTACAGCAAGGGTTAGTGATTAAAAAAGTCACGTACCTGTGGGCTGTAGCCCCGGCGAATTTTAGAGAAGGGAGAGTGGGTGACTGGGCGAGACTGCATGCCGGGATTACTCGGTAGGGGAACAGGGCGGGCATGATTGGGTCTGCGCAGTGGAGGATAAACCCGGTAGCTATAAGGCTCGGAATAATAGCGATCTTGTTCCGTGGGCACAGAGGCGAGTGCTGCGCGATTCAGGTCTGGTTCCGAGCCCAGTTTGCGAATCTCGGAGCGGTGGCGCTCCCTGGCCATGCGGTCTGCCACCATTCTGTCCGTGGTCTCGCGCATGGCTTGCAATCGTTCTTCTGTGGCTTCGGACTGCAGGGGTGTGGCGGTGTTTATTTCCAGCGTATCGACGCGAATTAGGCCCACGGGTGGTGTGTCGGAAAAATAAACGGCGCCGTGTTCGTCCACGGTACGGTAAACCGTGCTGGCAAAAGCAAACACAGGACAGAGCAAAGCCACCATAAGCAGTCGAGTGTAGGGTGTTAGATCTGCTGCGTTCATACTGCGCAGTATAGCGCAATGAGGCATTTTTTTCAGGGGGAATGGCGTTTGAAAAGCTAAGGCACGTTTAGTTTTGAGCCTTGACGTTGACTCTCAGGAGCAGTTCCAGCCGGCTGTCTGACAGCAATACGCTGCGCTCAATCGCAAAGCAATGCAGTGCCTGCGTGAGCTGGCGTTGACTATGAGGCGCGTAGCCGGGCGGGGTACTTTGCCGTGGACGCAGGCTGAGAGTGGCGCCATCTCGCACGCCGTAGAGAAAGTCCCCTCGTGTGTTGGCAGGCGTGTGCACAGAGAATGCATGACCAACACTGTCTTCCCACAGGTGTGGCATCAGCACACGCAAGAGCGCGTCAATTGCATCTCGAGAGAGAAAGTTAAACAGATCCCAGAACAGGCATAGATCGAAGCAAGTATTTTGAGGTAGCTGTAAAATCTGCTGCCATTGGCTTATGTAATCGGTTGGGCCGTCTTCGGATACCTGCAAAGGCAGCTCTGCGAAGACATCGACAAAGTGCAGTCGACAGCGGTACTGGGAAAAGAAATCCAGGGTATGACTGCTGGCCGGGCCGATATGCAGCACAGACAGCTTTTGGGTTTCATCGATTCCCGCCAGCAGGGAGGGCAGGATCTTGGAAGACTGGGTTTGCCCGGTCTCACTGACAGTGTCGGTCGCCGCGTTTGCGGGCATTGTTGCCATGGCCTGGGAGTAACAGCGAGCTTTTCGTTAGCCGCTCTTGAAGTCCAGGCCGGGTGCTTCAGTATCGGTGGCAGGAGAGTTGGCAGACTGCTGGGAGACCAGACCGACCTTCTCTGATGCGGCACCACCTGGATCCATGTCGATGCTACCCTTGAAAATGGCGCCATCTTCAAGTGTTACGCGTGGTGCGATGATGTTGCCACGCACATTGCCGGAGCGAGAGATCACGACTTTTTCACTGCCCTTGATATCGCCTGTGACTTCGCCGTCGATACGTATGGAGCGGGCCTGTATGTCAGCGGAAATTGTGCCGGACTCACCAATTGAAACTTCGTTTTCACCTAGGTGAATGGTGCCTTCGACGGTGCCCTGTATTAGCAGGTCCTCTTCGCCGGTTACCTCTCCTTTGATGTGAATACTGGATCCGATCATTGCATTACTCCTCGCACTTTCGGTTTTGGCGGGAACAGGGGGAGACGGGGGTGTAACGGGCTCCTGGCTGGAGGCCGGGTCCGGTTTGTTTTTACTGCGCTCAAACATTTTGGTCGCCACCGTTTTCTGACGTGGGCAGAACATGCTATCAGCCCTGTCAGGTAGAGACTAGTACCGTTTTGGGGAACCTGTGGAATGTAACGCGGATGCATCTTTTTGAAGCAATGCTGATGAACGCTTAAAGCTAACGCTGAGGGCTCTTTAGGACTAACGCTGAGGGCTCTTTAGAGCCAACGCTGACAGTTCTTTAGAACCAGCGCAGCCGGCTCTTTGCTTAAGTAATACAATCGTATTATTATGTTGGAAACGGCGCACAGGTGTGGACTGAATATGGGTGAAAAAATTTGCATAACCGATCTAGCGGAGCCCCAGTTGACAGCGCAGCAGCAGGCGGCGATTGCCTATACTGACACCTTACAAATTGATCTGACGATGCAGAGCATCCTGGCAGAGGCGATGCAAATCACCGGTCTGTCGGACTTTGGGCCAGAGGATTTCCGCGAACGGCTCAGCCTATTGTGTGAGGAGTGGAGTAGGAACCCGAACTTGCGCAATATAGGACGCCTGACGTTACGGAATAAGTTGTTACAGCACGCCAACAGCCGGCTGCTGATACAAGATCTACTGTGCCGACATCCGGAAATACACGCCGTGCAAATTAACGCGCCGATCATCGTAGCGGGTTTGCCCCGATCAGGCACCACACACCTTTTGAATCTTATGGGTGCGGATTCACGGTTGCGCGCATTGCCGCTGTGGGAATCCTATGAGCCCGTGCCAATGCCCGGTGAAAAACCCGACGAGAACGGCGTGGACCCCCGCTACACGCGTTGTGATGAAACCTGGCAAATGATGCAGGCCATGTCTCCTTTGCTGGCGGCCATGCATCCGATGAATCCGGGACACATCCATGAGGAACTGGAGTTAATGGGTCCCGACTTTGCCTCCTACAACTATGAATGGCTGAGCCATTCGCCGCGCTGGCGGGATCACTACTACGCCACCGATCAATTACCCCATTACGAATACATGAAAACGGTCATGAAAATCCTCACCTGGCAGGATGGTGATACAACGGGTGAGAACACACGGTGGGTATTGAAGTGTCCGCAGCACCTTGAGCAGTTGAACGTATTACACAGTGTCTTCCCGCGTTCGACGATTGCCGTAACTCATCGTGACCCGGTTTCCGTCATACAGTCTGCGGCGACAATGTTGGCCTATGGCCAGCGCCTCAACAGAGACAGTGTGGATACACAGGGTCTCATTGAGTATTGGTCCGACCGTGTTGTCCATCTGCTCGAGGCCTGCGTTCGGGACAGGGATGCATTGCCGGCGCAGCAGTGCATTGATGTGTTGTTTCATGAGTTCATGGCAGATGACATGGCGATGGTAGAGCGTATTTATGACAGGGCGGGATTGCCTATGAATGACCAAGCGCGCGCTGAGCTGGCCGGCTATATTCAGCGTCATCCCCGAGGCAAGCATGGTCAAGTGTACAACCTGCGCGGTGATTTTGGCGTGGAACCGGCAGCTTTACGCGCGCGATTTGATTTTTACTTCGAGCGCTTCCCTGTGCAGGTCGAAGTCCATTAAGACATGGCAGTGGAAATTGGATTAAGAAGTGCGAAAAGTATGCGCTAGCCAGTGCGGTGGCCAGTAGGGCAGGAAGTGCAGTAGAAAGTGCAGTAGAAAGCGACAGTATTTTTCCAGGTTTAGGGGGCGTCCATGAGAGTACCACTGTATAAAAGCCGGCCTGTAGAGCCTAATCCTGCAGACTTTGGCGGCCTGCGTATCAATGATTTTATTGTCCAGTCTGAGGCGTTTTCCAATTCGTATCTGCTTCAGACTAGCCAGGGAAATATTCAGGTCAATGCCGGAATGGGTATTGAGGCGCCGGTGATAAAGCAGAACTACGACAGTTTTTCTAAAGACGCTGTGCGGTACCTCATTCTCACCCAGGGGCATGTGGATCATGTTGGCGGTGTAGCCTATTTCCGCGAGCAACATCCCGGTCTTGAAGTGATCGCCCAGGCGGACAACCCAGAGCACCAGGTTTACGACGCGCGCCTCGCGGCGTTTAGAGGGAACCGTTCGGCTTTTGCCTTCACCCAGAAGTTTGCCGAGGCGTTTGAGAAGTACGGCGCGGCAGGTTATACACACTATCCAGCGCAAGACGCCCCGACCCCCGATATTCTTTTTGAGGATGAGTATCGTTTTACGTTGGGCAATCTGGAGGTCGAGTTAATCGCTGTGCCCGGCGCAGAAACTAACGATTCGCTCATTGTCTGGTTGCCACAGCACCGGATTTGCCTGACCGGAAATTTATTCGGCTGCCCCTTTGGCCACTTCCCCAATCTGGTTACCATACGCGGTGATCGATACCGTGATGCGCTTACCGTTGCTGCGGCAGTGGAGCGGGTGAGATCTTTGGGTGCAGAAACCCTCTTGTACGGTCATCACGGTCCCGTTGCAGGTGCCGAGGTTATTGCGGCGGAACTGACTGCACTGCGCGGCGCAATCCTTTACGTCCATGACGAAACCGTCAAGGGTATGAATGACGGTAAGGACCTGGCGACACTCATGGCGGATATCCAACTACCGGCAGAATTTGAGGTAGGGCAGGGATACGGCAAAGTATCCTGGAGCGTGCGGGCGATTTGGGAAAACTATGCGGGCTGGTTCAAGCATGAATCTACTACGGAACTCTATGCCACGCCTCGCGCCAGTGTAAATACTGACCTGGTGGAATTAGCGGGTGGTGTTAATACCCTGGTCGCCCGGGCGCAGGACAAGCTGGCACAGAACAAGCCCGTGGAGGCTTTGCACCTGCTCGATATTCTAATGCCAGAGTATACGGAGGATGCTGCGGTGAACGCAGCGGCCCAAGCGGCCCACGAAGCACTGCTCAAGGACAGTGAGAACTTTTGGTTGTCGTCCTGGTTGAGAAACCAGATTAGGCTGCTGCAGACTGCAGCAGCCTGAGTAGCTGTCTAAACATCGCTTTGCGCCTTGGGCTCAGCCTCGAGAGTGTCGGGTAGGTAGTCGCTGGTAAGTTCTTCTGAGACCTGCCACAACTTTTTGGCCATGGCGTCGTCCGTCAGGAACTCGCTGCCTTCTCCGACATTGCAGTCTGAGAAGTAAAAGCCTCTAACGCCTTCCAACTCCGGATTGGTTGCCACATAGCACGTGGTGGCAGCGCCTTCAGGGATGTCTTTCATGAATGCCCAGCCAACCAATTTACTGCCCCAGCGCATCCAGAATGGCATGTGCTGGCCAAGATTCGTATTGATCACACCGGGGTGCAAGCTATTCGCCGTGGTGTTGGTGTGTGACAGTCGTGCGGCAAGCTCACGGGCACACAGAGCATTTGCCAGCTTGGATACGCCGTAGGCATTCCAGGCACCGTAATGCTGGCTGCCATCGAGGTTGTCAAATTCTATGCCCTTGTTCGCGGCCGTGTGCGCCGTGGAACTGAGTAGGACAAATCTACCCTGTGGCGCGGCCATTACGGTGTCCTGCAACTGGTTGATGAGAATGAAGTGTCCCAGGTGGTTCACGGCAAACTGCTTCTCAATGCCATTGACCAATTCCAGATCCTGCAGCGCCATGATGCCA